>JAOUDB010000596.1 GCA_029859485.1 Desulfuromonadales bacterium
TCTGCGACAAAGGTATTGGCATTGCCGAAACGGAACAGGAGGCTGTCTTCGACAAATTTCACGAAGTTGGCGATGTGGCAGAGCACTCCTCGGGTAAGGTGGCCTTTCAGAGCCGTGGCGCAGGTCTGGGCCTGAGCATAGTGAAAGGAATCGTTGATCTTCACGGCGGGGCCGTTTGGGTGGAGAGCCCGGGTCACGATCCGGATAGAATGCCCGGGAGTACTTTCTACATCCTGCTTCCTGTGATTGACCCGAATGCTTAGAATATTCCCACTTGCATCATTGGCTCTCTTGCGTTATGTATCCGCCCACAAAAACATTCTTTGGTCGCCATCAGATTCATCGACTCATGGCAGAAGGTGAACTATGAAAATCTGCCTTCTCGCCAGTGGCAGCAAAGGCAACTCGATCCTTGTTGAAAGCGGTAAAACACGGCTCTTGATAGACGCCGGACTTTCTGCTCGAGAGTTGCGCAAACGTCTTGATTCTGTTGATGTCGAAGCAGAGAGCCTCGACGCTCTGCTGATTACTCATGAGCATGGCGACCATGTGCGCGGTCTCGGCCCCCTGGTCCGCCAACTTGACCTGCCAGTCTATCTGCAAACAGATCTGGCCAGGAAATTGCCCGACGTCGGCAAGCCTGAATGTGTTCAAGAGTTTGTTGATGGCGAGGAATTTACGATCAAAGACCTGACGATCAGGCCTTTTGCGATCACGCACGATTGTTTGGCTCCGGTTGGCTTTACGCTGGACGGCGAACTGGGCAAAGTGGGTGTGGCCACGGACCTTGGGATTGTAACGCGCCTGGTAACTGAGTGCCTGCAAGATTGCCGCGCCCTGGTGCTTGAAACCAACCACGACGAAGAGCTTCTGCGCGACGGGCCTTACCCCTGGAAGTTGAAGCAACGTGTACGTAGTAATCACGGCCATCTCTCCAATAACGCCGCTGGCAATTTGTTGCAGAGTCTCCTCTGGAACGGTCTTGAGACAGTTTTCCTGGGTCATCTGAGTGAAACCAACAATCGTCCGGATCTCGCTGTGGAAGTTGTTCGCGAGGTCCTGGAGAAACAAAATATTTGCGAGCCGCAGGTTCTTCTCGGCAAACAACAACTGCCGGTACTATGGGCGGCGTAGTGGTTGTATCCAAAGTTTGAGTTAGATCAGGGCTTTAACAACGAAGAACACAAAGGTTACGTTTAGTTTTAGTCGGGTTTTTTGGCATGATGCAGCGTTCAGCATGACTAAAAAATTATGTTTAAAGGTCGTGGCTTAGTTTCCTTCGTGCCCTGCGTGGTTATATAATCAGTTTAGTTCTCTAAGGAGTTTTAGATGGCTTGGCGAATAGTAGTCGGTCTCAAAGAGAATGTTCGTGATGCTCGAGGTGAGCGTGTGCGGCGCGAGATTCGTGAGCATCTCGGTATTGAATTGCAATCGGTGCGAACGATTGATGTTTATACCGTCGACGCACAACTTTCAGAAGGTGAGGTTGCCGCTGCTGCCGCTGGGCCGTTCAGTGATCCGGTGATCCAGGACTATACAATCAACCAGCCACTGGCTCATGACTTCGATGTTTTGGTCGAGGTTGGTTATCGCCCTGGCGTAACCGATAATGTTGGGCGAACTGCACGTGAAGCGATCCAATACCAGACAGGGAGAGCTTTTGCCCCCGAGGAGGGCGTCTATACCTCGGTCCAGTACCTCCTCTCCGGCGCTATCTCTGTTGAGGACGCTGAGAGAATCGCCAAGGATTTTCTCGGTAATGGCTTGATCCAACGTTGGGACATTGTCTCCCGTGCCGATTTCGATGGCAGCAGGGGCGTCGCGGTGACTGTTCCCAAGGTTACTAGCACGGCGAAACCTGCAGTCAGGCCGATCAGCCTCGAAGTCAGTGACGACGCTCTGATGGAGATCAGCCGCAGCGGCATGCTTGCCTTAACCCTTGAGGAGATGCTGGCGATCCAGCTCTACTTCCGCCAGGATGATGTGATCGCTTCGCGCAAGGCTTTCGGGCTTGGCGCTATGCCTACTGATGTAGAACTCGAAGCGCTGGCCCAGACCTGGAGCGAGCACTGCAAGCACAAAATCTTCTCCGCGCGCATTGAGTACGAGGATGAGAAGGGCAACCAGGAAGTCATCAACTCGCTCTTCAAGAGCTACATCATGCAGGTGACGGCTGATGTTCGTAAAGCGCGGGGCAAGGACGATATCTGCCT
>JAOUDB010000597.1 GCA_029859485.1 Desulfuromonadales bacterium
TGCAAGTTGTTCTGCTGCAAGTTGTTCTGCTGCAAGTTGTTCTGCTGCAAGTTGTTCTGCTGCAAGTTGTTCTGCTGCAAGTTGCTCGGCTGCAAGTTGTTCTGCTGCAAGTTGTTCTGCTGCAAGTTGTTCTGCTGCAAGTTGTTCTGCTGCAAGTTGTTCTGCTGCAAGTTGCTCGGCTGCAAGTTGCTCGGCTGCAAGTTGCTCGGCTGCAAGTTGCTCGGCTGCAAGTTGCTCGGCTGCAAGTTGCTCGGCTGCAAGTTGCTCAGCGGCATCATTCTTCTTCACGTCAGGTTGTGCGATATATGAAGGAGCCATACGAGGGTTAATGCAGGTCGGTGTTTCAAGGAAGGCTGGATAATCACGGTAAACTTTCTTTGCACGCCTCTTGGCTGTTGATTCTTCTGCCGCAACCATTTCAGGAGAATGGTTCCTCGCGGCAGGCTGATTAACAACGTCAGGAGCTTTTTCGGGCTTTTTACAGGTAGGGGATTCGATATATCCGGGATAATCACGGTAAACTTTTGCGAGCAGGGTTTCCTCAGCAACAATAAACGGTGCGAGGAAGATACAGAGTACCGAAAGGGAAGCGATCCGCCACTTAGAGAATTTCATTGAGGGCCTCCTGAAACAATAACCAAGGTAAACATTTAATGTCCGTCACAACACTGTCAGTGAGAACAGCCAGGATCTTCGGAAACGCTAACGACTCGCGTTACACTGGCAATCATACGATTCTATGTAACCTGAAAGCAATAAATCTTTAGTATCGGGAGTTTACTTATCTGCTAATAATATACGATTAAAGCAGGAGGTCAAGCGATAGAAGGTTTTAATCGACACCCAACCAAGGGTGGATTTGAGGAATAATACGAACGTGCCGATGCTCTGCAGATGCGATGACCTGTAATTCCATCAAGGCTTTACCATCCAGGACAGGATTTGAAGCGACTGTGCGTGGCTGCAGGACAAAGGGTGTTGTCGGAGCATGGCGGTTAACGAGCCTGGCAGCTTCAAGCAGTTCGTCCTCTGTCGTGCTTTGGTCGATGACAAACTTCACATGACACAATCGATCGCCGGAGATTGACAAAAAGTCTGCATGGTCAGCCCAAGGGGTCGGCACTCCTGTCACAGCAGACCCTTTAATATCCATTGAGATCCAATCTAACAGCGGCAGAACCTTTTCAAGCTCTGCAGGCAGAGTCCCATTGGTTTCAAGAAAGACAGGAAGAATAGAGATAACCTCAGGGAGCCAGCTTTTTAGCAGGTCAGCATGAAGAAGTGGTTCACCGCCGGTAAGCGCAAGGGAATGATGCACATTGTTGCTGATGTGCTGCCAATGCGAGATCAACCGGGTGATTTCGGCCATACAGATCGGGTTGTCATGGCTATTGAATTGACCTGAGCCTGGCTCATTTTCGATCTGACACGTCTGCCCGGCATGAAATGGCGTGTCGCAATAATCGCACGTCAGATTACATTCAGCAAAGCGCACGAAAACCTGGCGGCAACCGATAAGAACGCCCTCTCCTTGAATAGAAGAGAAGACTTCGATTAATGGAGCATTAATCGAGGGAATAGCTGGCACAGGCGTTCTCCGATTCCCAGACATTAATCTTCTCAACGGTAATGTTTTCGTTATTCAAGGTCTCGGTTAGACGCTCAAAAAGATAGCGACTTATATTTTCCGATGAGGGGCTGTTGTTTTTGAAGGAAGGCAGGTCGTTCAGGTATTTGTGGTCCAACTCGTCAAGCAGGCTATTGGTTTGCTTCTTCAGAATTTTGAAGTCGATGCCGAGGCCCGCCTTATCAAGCTCTTTTGCAGAAACAACAACTTCGACGCGCCAGTTATGGCCATGCAGATTCTCGCAATCACCTTGGTAGTTGATCAGGTTGTGAGCGGCGGCGAAAGAAGTTTTTATCATCAAGCGATACATTAATTATGACCTTTCAATCGATTGTTTTTCTTTATAAAAGTCTATGACATTGTCCTCGGACAAAGTCTCCTGTGATGGCCCTTTAATACGGTAGGATTCATCAGCCCACTGCCCGAGATCAATCAACCGACAGCGCTCGGAACAAAATGGCCTGTCCGGGTTGTCTTGCCAGGCCACTGGTTGGCGACACTGCGGGCATTTAATTTCTGGACACATAGAAAAACTCCGTAAAAACAAATTACCACGACGCCGTAAAAGCAGGCAACCGCAGGCG
>JAOUDB010000115.1 GCA_029859485.1 Desulfuromonadales bacterium
TGGAGCCGCCACTTCCCGGAGAAAAATCTCAACAGCAAGCGCCTCGAGTAACGGCTCAACGTCATGTCTGCGACTTGGCGGATAGGCGATCTCCACGAGTGCAAGCTGGCTATCAAGGGTCCGCGCGAAAGCCAAGCCATCGTAACTTTCCAGAATGAAACGCAGATGACCGATCTCGGCACGCGGCATCTGGAAATAACGCTTGCTGAACACCTTGTCCGGACTCATGACTGCTCCATCGCGGTATCCAGTATATAACGGGCGATGCTGCGTTTGGGCGGTAGCGCCGGCAGGTCATTAATAGAAAACCAGCGCGCGTCGTCAAGTTCTGTCGTATCAACTTCGACTTTTCCACCGACATAATCGGCAACGAACCCAACCATCACCTGGCTCGGAAACGGCCAGCACTGGCTGCCAACATAGCGAACATTGTTGGCGACAATACCGGTCTCCTCGGCAATCTCGCGAATCGCTGTTTCTTCCAGAGACTCACCAAACTCCTGAAAACCAGCCACCAGGCTGTAACGATTGGGCGCCCACTCCGCTTTGCGGGTCAACAGGACTTGCCCCGGCCTGCGAACCAGAACGATGGCACAGGGGTGGATGGCAGGGAAAGTGTTTGCACCGCAGCTCTTACATTTGCGCCCCCACTCGCCAGACATCCAATCAGTCGGCTGGCCGCAGTAGCCACAAAAGCTGCTACGTGCCTGCCAGTGCAAAACCATGCGCCCTATACCACCGAGAGAAAGCAACTCAATCGGCAATAGTGGTTTGTCATCCAGCAAACCTAAGGGTTCAAGACCTTCAGGTATGGGGACGCCACCTTCGAGAGCAATCAATCGACAGGGTTTGCCCTGCCAACGACCGAGGTAGATTGACGGGTTCTCGCCCCATTTTCCATAAGGAAGCTTAATCCTCTCCGGAGTTTTTTCCACCAAAAGCATATTGCCGCGCAGCAACAGACCATAACCCACACCACCAGGATCAACAGTGGGACTCTCCAGAACAAAGTGACTATCGAGACAGGCCCGGTTAAAGGGCAAATCCAGGGTTGACGCATAATATTCCGGCAGACCGCTCACTCGTTATTCTCCGTACAAGACAGCTGGTAGCGCATCAAAGCCAGCTGCGTTTTGCTATCAAGAATTTCACCGTTGTTAACTCTCTGCAGAGCCTCGTCAAGAGGCATGGGACAAAGTTCTATCACCTCATCAGGCTCCAGGGCCTGCTCTGCAACAGTCAACTCCTTGCCTAGAAACAGATGAATGTATTCATCACAAAAGCCGACCGTGCTCCAGAAGCCTCCCAGGGGTGTGATCTGCGCGGCGCAGTAGCCGACTTCCTCGATCAGTTCACGACCGGCACATTCTTCCGGCGATTCATTCGGCTCCAGTCGTCCGGCAGGAATTTCATAAAGCATCGCACCGATCGCCGGGCGGAACTGCTGGATCAACAGAACCTGACCGTCTGGAAGAACCGGCAGGACAGCGGCCCCGCCAGGATGGCGAATGATCTCAAAATTCGACTGCCGCCCATTCGGCATCGCGTGTTTCTCCAGCGCAACATCCAGGATACGCCCCTGATAAACTATTTCACTTGAGAGAATAGTCGACATAAATCAATCCTTCACAATTCATTGACAGGCTGCTGGTAAAACCATGCTGACCGCTCGCGGTACAGCCTCGATCTTGGCGGGTAAGGGCTCTGCAACATCACCATCAACCTGAACGGCGACAAAGTTTCCTTTCAATTCTACAGAAGAAAGAGTTAAAAACTCCACAAGAGGCTCATGGAGAGGTCGTTGCAACGCGATATTGATAGCGAATCTGACCATGGCGAGACGACCGCCCTGTCGCAGCAAGCAGACTTCGAGCTCATCACTAAACATTGACGCTTTGGGAGTCACTACGTAACGGCCACCGTAATGCCGACAGTTGCTGATAACCACACCAAAACCACTATGGTGTTTACCCTCCGCTGTAATGATTTGCAAAGGAGCAGGAGCTTTTCGCAAGAAAACCTCCAGGGCACTGACGGCATATGCCATACGGCCAATACGTTTTTTGAGGCCAGTCCTTACCTGCGCAACGGCTTCGGCATCCCAACCGGCACTCACCATGAGCAGGAAGAATTCGTCATTGAGTGAACCGAGAGTGATCAAACGTGCCGAGCCCCTCACTGCCAAAGCACATGCGGCTTCCAGTTGTTTGGGAATCCCGGCTTCAAGGGCAAACACATTGACTGTACCGAAAGGCAGAAAAGCAATCGGCAGGCCAGGTGAGGAAATGCCATTGACCACTTCGTTGAGAGTGCCATCGCCACCGGCGGCAACGACTCGATCGTACCCCTCAGTCAAAGCTTGCGCAGCGGCCTTTCGGGCGTCGCCACGAGCGCCTGTAAGGTAGAGGTCCACTTCGGCACCACACCTTTCCAGAGCCCCCCGCGCAAGTTCAATGCGCGGGCGGGCATCGCCTCCACTAACCGGATTGGCTATAAGTTTTATACGCATCATTCAACTCACAAAAGCGGTGTAACAAAAATGAACACAGTTACATTATGCAAGGGTTGCAGGGGGTAAACAAGCTTTTCCGGCTTTTCACATATGGACAAGAGATGGTATAAAAGGAAGGTTATGTCAAATCCAACATACTTACCCAAACGCCTGCTAGCCGTTGGCGACATCCATGGATGCCTGCATCAACTCAAAGCGTTGATGGGGCAGGTCATACCAAGCCATGCAGACCAGGTTGTCTTCCTGGGGGATTACGTTGATCGAGGGCCTGCCAGTTTTGGCGTGATAGATTATCTGCTCGAGTTTGGCAAAACCTTCCCTTCAACGGTATTTCTACGCGGCAACCATGAACAGATGTTTAGCGATTACCTCGAGGGGCATGATCCAACGGTTTTTCTCATCAACGGTGGAACGAAGACTTTAGACAGCTACCAGCAGGCAGAGATGTGGCCAATCCCGGAGTCACACCGCAATTTCATTACCACACTCAGAGATGTTTATGAAACGAATGATTACATTTTCGTCCATGCTGGACTGCGCCCCGGTTTAGCACTGGCAAAACAGGACCGCAGCGACCTGCTCTGGATACGTCGCGAGTTCATCAATTCTGACTACGACTGGGGCAAAACTGTGGTCTATGGTCACACCCCACTAAAGGTGCCCTTTATAGCGGAGACGCGACTGGGACTTGATACCGGTTGTGTTTATGGTCGGCAACTCACCTGTTGCGATGTCCGCACCAGGCAGATATGGCAGACATGAATCAAGTTAACGCCAGCGGCGCAGGAAATCCCCAGGATGTGTACCTTCGGGGAGCGCCATATTCACAAGGGCATTCGGCTGCACCCTTGTAATAATTTCACCGGCTTTATCGGTCGCTTCCGCAAAGGTCAGTTCGGACTGACGCATCTCCGGACCGATCAGCTCAATCCGGTCTCCCGCTTGAAAGCGATTGCGTCCTTCCACCAACCAGTCTCCGGACTCCGTCTGTTCCTTGACCAAGCCAACGAAGTCACAATCTCGCAGGTAATGGCTGTCTGCAGTGTTGACGAAGGCATCATCCTGATCAAAGAGAAAGCCGGTCCCGTAAGGACGGTGACTGACCGCCTCAAGTTCTCTTTGCCATTGGGGATCGCTCTGGTAATTTTTCGGTTCATCACGCCAGGCATCCAATGCGGCCCGGTAGACCCGGGTGACAGCGGCCACATAGTAAAGACTCTTCATGCGACCTTCGATCTTCAGACTGTCGACACCCGCCTCAATCAATTCCGGCAGATGATCGATCAGGCAAAGATCTTTACTGTTGAAGATATAGGTACCACGTTCATCTTCCTCAATAGGGTAATACTCCCCCGGACGCATCTCCTCCTGCAAAGAGTACTGCCAGCGACAGGGATGACTGCAGCTGCCACTATTAGCGCTTCTCCCCGACATCCCTGCTGACAAAAGGCAGCGTCCGGAGTAAGCCATACACATCGCCCCGTGCACAAAGACTTCGAGCTCCATCTCTGCCGAAGCTCCGACGGCAGCGATTTCCTTTAAACTCAGCTCTCTGGCCAGGTTCAGCCGTTTAACGCCCTGTGACTGCCAAAAATGCGCCGCCAGAGCGTTGGTGGTGTTGGCCTGCGTAGAAAGATGCACCTCTCTTTCCGGGTCAACCTGGTGCACAAGGTGGAGCATACCGGGGTCGGATAGAATATAAGCATCAACCGGGATTGGCAGCAAAGTTTCCAAAAGCTCACGGGCGGCAATCTCTTCACCGGGGCGGAGGAAAACATTCAGCGTCAGATAGAGTTTTTTCCCCCGAGAATGCGCAATTTCACACCCTTGGGAGAGCTCTTGCAGAGTCAGGTTCCCGGCCAGGGCGCGCAAGCTGAATTGTTCAATTCCACAGTAAACCGCATCGGCGCCGAAACGCAGAGCAGTCTTCAGTTTTTCAAGGTTTCCGGCCGGGGCCAGGAGTTCAGGAACTATCAAAGGGACCTCCAGAAGATGTCAATCAATGATCACTCTAACATATCAGGGCATATTTCATGCAAAGCATAGATGCAAGGCCAGTCGCCATGATGCTTGACAAGGGCTGAAAAAGCCTATAATTTTTAGGGAATTTCAACTCTAACGGCAACTAAAATAAATGATATGATAACCCTTATTTACAGAATATTTACTGTGACGGCAGTCACCATCCTGCTCTCTGCGTGTGCGCCACCGACCACAGTGCCAGCCTCCAGCAACCTGACCCTCGAGATGCGCAGGGTACACTCCTCGCTGAACAGCCAGGAGCAGGCGATAAACGAACTTTCGCGCAAGGTCGCTGAGCTGGAAAACCAGCTACAGCGTCAGAGCAACGAGCGCGAGCGCCTGGGCCACGTGCCGCAAACGGTATCGGGAGACTACCAGCCCAGCAGAAGGCCCCAACCCGTCGGGGTGGCCTCAACCCAGCTTCAGGGTGAAGGGTCACCGACAGAAGTTTACCTGCAGGCCTTCGGTGACTACGCTTCCGGTCACTACCAGACAGCAATTCATGGCTTCGAAACCTTCCTGCAACGTTACCCCAACAACAGTTATGCCAGCAATGCCCAGTTCTGGCTCGGCGACTGTTATTTCAACCAGCAACAGTATCCCCTGGCAATTCAGGAATTTGAGCGCGTCCTCAGCGAGTATCAAAGTGCTCCGAAAAATCCGGATGCACTCTTGAAAATAGCGATTGCACAATTACAACTGGGGGCCACAGAAGAGGCTCGCCAGGCCATTGATACTCTTGGCCAACGTTATCCGAAGAGCACAGCCACCCAAAAAGCCCAGAAACTGACGATACCTTAAAAAACGTTTGCCACGACTAGGGGGAAACATGAAGCTCAGACGTATTATTCTGACAGCCTGCTTACTGCTTATGATCTTGCCGGGGATAGCCCTTGCCAAGGAGGAACCGATCATCTACACGGTCGAGCAGGGAGACACCTTGTGGGGGATTTCCCAGCGTTTCATCAAGGACCCTCATTACTGGCCGAACCTCTGGTCCAACAATCCGGATATCGGCAACCCTCACCTGATTTATCCGGGTCAGAAATTGCGGATTTACAAAGGACGCATCGAAATCATCCCGATCGGAGATGGCGCCGAAGGGGGAACCAGCGATGTTGGCGCAGCCGTTGTGACTCCTGATGAAATCTTGCTGATTTCCACCTATGGCGGAGCTCACAGCTATATAAGCTCCGAAGAAGAAGAATCATTGGGAACCCTGGTTGACACCGTCGACAATCGCGTCATGGTCACAGTTGGCGACAAGGTTTTTCTCGAGATGGCGGACCTGGCAGCCACCAAACCCGGTGACGTCTTCGAGTTAATTACCATGGGACCAAGAGTCTTCCACCCGGCAAAAGAGAAGAAGTTCGGCCACCAACTTGAGAAAAACGCCATCGGTTTTCAAACAATTCAGCTGGGAACCCTGGAAATTAAAAAGGTGACACCATCGGTTGCGGTCGCCGAAATTATCACGGCCACCCGTGAGATCAAACGTGGCTCCAAACTGCGCCCCTACAAGCAGGTTCCCGACCGGATCCCCCGTATTTTCTCCGACACGGTCGTTGAGGGTTACATCGTCTCTGACGATATCGGTAAGCTGGCCATGGGCCAGTGGGAAGTCATTCTCCTCGACATAGGAGAAGAGGAGGGCCTTCAGGTTGGCCATGAATTGGACCTCTACCGTAAGCGTGAAGCGACTGAGCAGGCAGACAAGACAAAGGCTTTGGAACTTCCTGACATCGACCTGGGAGATGCCATCGTTCTTGAAGTTCGCAAGGGCTTTGCCGAAGCGCTGATTACCCGCACCACCAACCTGCCTCTCTATCGTGGTGACAAGGTCAGGACCAAGACCCAATAACTCTGGGGAGCTTCTCTCTGAAAAAACTATCGTTGAACAGGATGGGCCATTTTCTTGGCCCATCCTGTTTTCTGTAAAAGCCTTCATCACAGAGGCTCAGAGAAGCCGAAAAAGAGCAAGTCTCGTTATATTTTTTCAGAGTGACCCCATATTTTCATTTTCGTTTGTTGCATTGTCAACGGGATGTTTTATCTTTAGTTCTCTGTTTGAACTTATTTGTCATTTTATTCAATGGAACACTTGTCATAACCTGCATGGAGGGATTTTATGGATCACCTGCTGCCATGGTTGCGCTTGCAGCTCACCCCCAAATCTTGGCCGAATCGGCCTGATCTCACTGGTCAAACATTTCGAAACACCTCAAAACGCACTTGAAGCCGCCAGGACAGGTTGGCCCAAATTACCCGGCCTGCGGCAGGGGCTGGCAGACCTAGTCCCTGATTCGACTTCGGACACAGTACAACAGGCCTGTCAGGGCCTGAATAAAATGAACGGCTGGGTCATCACTCTCTGGGACACAGGGTCTCCTTAGCGCCTCCGCCAGATTTCTGACCCACCTGCGCTGCTTTACGGCTGCGGTGTCCTGCCTGAAGAGCCATATCTTGCCATCGACGGAGCACGGTATCCGACCGAGGTCGGGAGAAAGTTCACCGAAAAACTTTCTGCGCAGGTGGCAGAAGCCGGTGTTGGTATCAGCAGTGGCCTTGCTCGCGGCATCGACACTGCTGCTCACCGCGGCGTTATCAATGGTGCGGGCAAGACTGTGGCCGTTCTCGGTTGCGGTCTCGATCATGTTTAGCCCCCTGAAAACAAAAGTATATATCAAAAGATCGTGGAGCAAGGCGCACTGCTCTCCGGATACGCTCCCGGAACAGAACCTTTGCCCGGGCATTTCCCCGGCCGAAATCGCATCATAAGCGGCTCCCTGATTACCGCCGAATTCGCCCTCGAGCAGGGGCGAGAAGTCATGGCCGTCCCCGGTGGCATAGACCGCAAAACCAGCTATGGACCAAATCT
>JAOUDB010000598.1 GCA_029859485.1 Desulfuromonadales bacterium
GAACCAGCCCACGGTTTTATGGTTATCTTTACGAATACCTTATTTAACGTTGACGGTTTGACCCGCCTTGACAGCTAGACTGACCGCTTCACTTCCAGGTGTGGAAATCTTTGCCACGTAAGCCTTACCAGCCTCTGCCCCGAAATGCACGACCGCAGGCTCCTGAGCACAGAAACCGGTGGCAGATCTGACTTCACGGGTCGCTACCAGTTGTGCACCATCGTAGAGAGCAACCTTGGTCCCAAAGCCAAGACCGGCGATCTTGACAAAGTTACCATCGTTCTGGTTGTTCTTGTAGAGCTTGTTCTCGGCACCCCAGTTAATGACATAGAGATCGAGGTCGCCGTCGTTGTCGATATCAGCAAAAGCAGTGCCCTTGGTACGAACGGTTGCACATTGCAGCTGAGGCTGTTCAGCAGCGACGTTAACGAAGTTGCCGGCACCATCGTTCATGTACATCTGGTTGGCCAGCTTGCAATCACCTTCGTAGAGGTCCAGGTCGCCGTCATTATCAACGTCACCAAAGGTTGGACCTTTGCCCCAGCCTTCTTCACCGGCGATCTGGTGACTTGCCTTGGTAAAGACGCCAGCACCATCGTTCAGGTACAGGTTATTGCCGCCGATGTAATTGGAAACAAACAGATCCTGATCACCATCGTTGTCGATATCAGCAAAACTGCCACCGAGGCCCCAGTTGGCATCGTTGACACCCGCAGCAGCAGAACCTTCGACAAAGGTACCGTTACCGTTATTGACGAAAAGTTTGTTTGGCTCACCGGCCGGGTAACGTCCATTGACAACATAGAGGTCAACATCACCATCGTTGTCGATATCTGACCAAACGCCCATCCAGCTCCAAGACTTATCGCCCACGCCGGCAGCATCGGTCACATCAGTGAAGGTACCGTCGCCGTTATTAGCGAAGAGTACGTTCTTGGCACCGACGCCGTAGTTGGCGCAGTAGAGGTCAAGATCGCCATCGTTGTCGTAATCGGCAAAGCTTGCCGAGTAAGTAAACTCTTTGAGGCCAACGCCGGCAGCGGCAGTCACATCAGTGAAAGTACCATCGCCATTGTTGGCGAAGAGACGGTTGGCTTCGATTTCGTACTGACCACCTGTTGCCAGGTAGAGATCGACGTCACCATCATTATCATAATCACCGAACACGCTACCCATGGTAAACCCGGGGGAGTCGATGCCGGCTCCGGCGGTGGCAGTCACATCCTTGAAGTTGCCGTCACCCTTGTTGAGGAAAAGCTTGTTGCTGCCCCCCTTATTCGACACATACAGGTCGACGAAACCATCGTTGTTGACATCGGCAAAGGCAACACCCTTACCCAGACCGTCATCAGCGACACCCGCCTGCTTGGAAACGTCAACAAACTCCTGCCCAATGGCCGGACCAGCCGCCAGGGCAAGTAGTGCAACGCTTATCAGCCAAATACCTGCTTTCTTACTCATGGCTTTCTCCTTTTCACCGACATTACGATTGTAATTCATATATCAGAATCGATTCTGCACACACTCGGCGCAGAAGAACGCTTCTGAAAAGTCCTTCTAATATAGCGAAATATAGGAACAAATCAACCCGAACCAACCATACTCACCAAGTTTTCCGGGTCTTCAATAACCTAACGACTCTTATGGTCATACATTGTACCTGCAAAACATGAGCCTAAACGCACAAGGCAAAACCAGACAGTCAAAATAAGTCCACCGGCTTACCCGGGAGTAGCAGCCTCACGACCATAGCGACAGATAATCCGCGGAAAACACTAAGTTTCGTCTAACATCTATCCACGCGCACAAAGGGAGAAGAGACTTTAAAAAGAAACACCTCCTCTAGCCATCAGCCTTCTCCGGAGAGTATGGCCTGCTGATCGATTGTGGGATCTTTCAAGGCAAAGAATCTGCCCAAAATCTAAAAATCACTTTCACCGTCAAACTTCTTCGTGCTTTGTTCCTCATCCACGTCCATATTGACCACGTTGACCGTCTGCCCTATCTGATTGCCGCAGGCTTCAAAGGGCGGAGTTTCTGCAGTCGGGCCTCCACCCTACTCCTGCCAACCGTTCTCGAGGGGGCCTGAAAATCAGCTTCATCCATGACAAACCGCAAAACAAGTCTTTTTTAAAAATCACTAAGATCCAACGGCATCCTATCCAGGACAACACCTGGCAACAGGTTGAAACGTCAACAAAAGCGA
>JAOUDB010000599.1 GCA_029859485.1 Desulfuromonadales bacterium
TCTCTATCGCATACCAACAAAGGAACAGAAAGAGCTTCTATAAAGGCGGGAGCAAGCGACTGCAAATCAACCGACAAGTCATGACTGGGCATAGCTGACCTCCTTAATCAAGAAGCACATTTTATGCGTAAACGCATCGAATATGCAACAGGGAATTAATTATTCACAAAACAAGGCCTGAAAAAGGAGGAAAGCGAACAAAACTGGACCGAAACGAATAAAGCACCATAAAAACAGCTACTGGTACGGTCCTTGTACTTGAGCAACCGAGCATTTCTGCAAGCAATGGGCTCCAACATAGCTTCTTCAAGCGCAAATCACAGGCACCAAGGAAGACAACGATAAACGAACTGGCCGTCAAAATCGCTTGCTGCAGAAAATCCGTCGCAAGGAATTGATGAACCGGGACACACAACCGACAACCTCGAGTATTTACGCGCATCTTTTCGCCTTTTCCCAAAAGCACCCACACCTGCCGGAGAATTTGTAAACTGAAGAACGTTACCGCTGTCGCATCAAACGCCTGCCGGAGAATTATCTGTTTGCTATTCTCGCGAGTGAGATTGCCTCATCTATGGTCTATCGAGAGAATCGCGAGGCAGACTTTCTCGCTGTGTTGCAGAGCCTCCTGCTACGCAGCTTTGAAGATCAGGTTGAGCTCAACATAGATAAAGGCTGATGACATGACCGACGGTTCAACGACCTGCCGCTGACGGCAGACCCACAATACCGTTCCCTTTTATCAGGGAATTGGTGTTAAATGGAGACAGGTTCCCACCGGCCCAACAAAAACGGCGCAACTTTTCGATCCGATTAAAGACTAAAGGTTAACAATGAAACAGACAGACAAACGCTACCAGGCATATCTGGATATTCTGCAGGAAGAACTGGTTCCGGCCATGGGCTGCACCGAACCGATCGCCATTGCCTATGCGGCAGCAAAAGCCCGAGAGGCATTGGGTGCTTCACCGGAGCGGGCCGTCATTGAAGCGAGCAACAACATCATTAAAAATGTAAAAAGCGTGGTTGTCCCGAACACCGGCAACCTCAGGGGCATAGAAGCCTCTGCAGCGGCGGGAATTGCCGCAGGAAACGCTGAGAAGGCCCTGGAAGTTCTCTCTTCGATAGATGCTTCCGGGCGCGAAAGAATAAAAGACTTCCTTGAGAATAACGAGATCGTCGTCACAGAAGCCAAGAATGGTTTGGTTTTTGATCTGACTGTCTCTGTCTTTGCCGGCGACTCATCAGCCAGCGTACAGATCTCCCACTACCACACCAACATCGTTATGATCACAAAAAACGGTGAAGAGATCTACAAAAACCAGGATTGCGACGAAGTCGAGACGGCAAATCTGACAGACCGTTCCATCATGAATGTCCGCGACATCCTCGATTTCGCAGAATCGGTCAAGCTTGAGGATATAGAAGAGCTGCTGCAGTGCCAGATTGATTACAACATGGCGATCGCAGAAGCCGGCATAAAAGGCGACTGGGGGGCCAACATCGGGTCCGTGCTGATGGAAGTTTGGGGCGATGATGTCAAAGTTCGTGCAAAAGCACTCGCTGCGGCGGGTTCAGATGCCCGCATGAGCGGTTGTGACCTGCCGGTCGTAATCGCTTCAGGGAGTGGCAACCAGGGGATCACGGCTTCCGTTCCGGTGATCGAATATGCGAAAGAACTGGGTTCAGACAAGGAAACCTTACTCCGGGCCCTGGTCGTCTCCAACCTGGTGACGATTCACCAGAAAACCGGCATCGGCAGGCTCTCTGCTTACTGCGGCGCTGTCAGCGCCGGCTGCGGCGCTGGGGCCGGAATCGCATGGCTGCACGGTGGCCGTTTCGAGGAAGTGGCCCATACCATCGTCAATGCGCTGGCAACGGTCTCAGGGATCATCTGCGATGGGGCAAAACCTTCCTGTGCAGCAAAAATCGCCGCGTCCGTTGAGGCCGGGATCCTGGGCTTCCATATGTTTGAGAAAGGCCAGCAGTTCTACGGCGGCGACGGCATTGTCTCAAAAGGTGTGGAGAACACGATCAACAACATTGGCCGACTCGGCCGTGAAGGGATGCGAGAGACCGACAAAGAGATCATTCGCATCATGCTGGGAGACTAGCAGCATTACAAACAGGAAAGCCCCAACCTGCTAAAGGTTGGGGCTTTCTTTTATCGAAAGTCGTTACATTTAAGAATAGAGATGAGGTTC
>JAOUDB010000600.1 GCA_029859485.1 Desulfuromonadales bacterium
TGAAGCAACTATAGCTCCGGCCCTGGAGCAGTGCTCCGACGATAAAGGGATCAACTTTGTCACGCATTCGTTGGGCGGCATCTTGGTTCGACACTATTTGAGCAATCACGAGATCCAAAACCTTGAACGTGTTGTCATGCTCGGGCCACCCAACCAGGGCAGTGAAGTCGTGGATAAAATGAAAAGTTTCCCGGGGTTTCATTTCATAAATGGGGATGCCGGGATGCAACTCGGCACAGGAGAGCTGAGTATTCCAAACCAACTCGGCAAAGCTGAGTTTGATGTTGGTATTGTTGCCGGCACGAAAAGCATAAACTGGATTTTGTCATGGATCATACCGAGCACTGACGACGGCAAGGTTTCGGTCGAAAGGACAAAGCTGGAGGGGATGAATGACCATATTGAAATGAAAGTCACTCACCCGTTTATGATGAAGAATGATGAGGTAATTGCTCAAGTTGTCCATTATCTGAAGAATGGGACATTTAAGCGATAGTACGTTATGGCGCCCAAAAAAATGGGACGGATGTCCTCAGCTGAACAGTTGCCCATGAGTGTTTATCTTGTAAGCTTGGGAGTAACTAAAGAGTGCTTTTTGTATGGAGCTCTATCATTTCCTCGTTGAGCACTTGTTTTATAAAGCCTTCGTGAGAGCTAAGCTATGCGGCCTTCCTCAGCGGCGTCCATAATCTTTCAGTGTTCGTGGTTTGCCCCTGCCTTTCGCTGGATTTTCCTGCTTCTTGCCGTATCTTTGGTCGGTTGTGCTACAACACCTGAATTCGTCCTCATGGAGACCCCGGCAATCTATCATGAAGCCGCCGTCGATCCGTTTGCCCATTTGCAGGATGCCGAACGCGACACTTTTGTAACGGTCTTTTACGGAACAAACCGCCAGCCACAAGACCTTGAGGGCAATAAACTTCCCTACGGCAACAAACAAGACGAGGTGCTGCGTCTCGGCAAGGCGACACTGCGTTTTGGTGATGAGAACTTCAACTGGGAAGATCTTTATCGTGCTTCGATTGCACAAGAGCGCAGTGATCCTGTCCCCATTACCCTGGAGAACGTCGATGAAATGGGCTCACTGCATGACACCTTCCGCTTCGGTGACGAGCAAGCCCTATCAACGGAACAGAAAGCATTCGTTTCGGAGATCAATATCCAATTGGCAGCGGCACAAGACAAGGAAATCATGGTTTATGTGCACGGTACCAAGGTCGATTTTCTTAATGCTGTTGCGATGACTGCGGAAGTTGATCATTTCTCTGGCCGTGATTTTATCGGTATCGCTTTCGACTGGCCCTCTCATCAGAATATTCTCTATTACCTCTTCGGCATGGATGTCTCGCGGGCGCAAAACTCCAGCCAGGCGTTGCGGGCCTTTTTGGAGTTTCTGGCCAGGTACACCAATGCTGAACAGATCAATCTCTTGTCCTACAGCGCCGGAGGGCGGGTGGCGTCGAAGGCGCTCTACGAACTGCGCTCTGCTTATCCGGAGCTCGACAAGGAGACTCTGAGAGAAAGGTTCCGTCTCGGCGGCGTGGTGTTTGCTGCTGCCGATGTCCCCGTGGAAGCATTCAAGCAGCGGTTACCTTCGATCAGCGCTTTAGCCGACCAGGTGGTGGTGACTGTTTCGGGCCATGATCCTGCTCTGCTGGCCGCCGAGAAATATATGGGTGGAGGCCTGCGGGTGGGTGAGGAAACTGCCGAAGCGGACGAGATGGCTTTCGCCAAAGCCACTGGGATTACCAACTTCGAAGTGATCGATCTTTCTCTCAATCAGGAAGGCCGGGGCTTCGATATTATCGGCCACCATTACTGGTATCGCCATCCCTGGGCCAGCAGCGACATCGTTTTACTGCTGCGGACGAACTTGCCACCGCATCTTCGGGGCTTAAGCTCGGCTGAACTGGAAGGAGTGTTCTACATGTCCCCTGATTACCCCGAACAAGTCCGTAAGGCCATCAGGAAAGAGTTGGGGAGCAGCTGGGATAAGAATTTAGAAGAGCAATAAAGCAAGTCTGATGCAATAAAGCTCCCAGTGTTTGCCAGCAACAGAAGATTACAGCGTATAAGGAGGTCTTTTGAGCCTTAGAACTCTTGTCATGGTAGCGGCATTTATTCTATGCGGCGCTCATTCCGTTTGTGCCGCTCCGGCTTTCGAATGTGCCAAAGCCTCTGGGTCGGTGGAGGCGTTGAT
>JAOUDB010000116.1 GCA_029859485.1 Desulfuromonadales bacterium
AGTTATCAACGAACAGAAGATACTTCTTCATCTTCTACCTCCTAAAAACCTATAGAACCCTTTGCCCCGCAGCTCACCCTCCTGACTGTGGGGCTTTTTTTGTGTAGCCTCTCTGGCCCCACCAATATGGTCATACTGCCAGTTATCTATTTTTGAAAGGACTTCCGCTGCAGGTCCTCTAAGAAACGTCTATGGATGATGTACTTTCTGGTACGCACGAATTTTCGTTGACAATCTGTTTCGCGAACATATGCGCTATGGGCATAGGTTCAAGGCGTCAATTTCAGATGGAAACAGTGTAAGCCTCAACAATCATTGAAACATTGAGACAGCGCAGCCTGGTGGCGCATCTGCTTTATTGAAGCACGATATTTTAGGCCTACTGACATCGCTTGTCCCGCACCTCAAAAGTCGTCCTTCAGAAACGTCCTCGTTTGACATCAATCATTCACATTAATTCCACACTTTCTTCATACCCTCTTGAATATTGCAGGTTTATACTTGTCTTGAACTAGCAAATCCGCACTTGAGGGGAATAAGGAGTTCACGATGAAAAGATTCATAAAAGCACTCTTTTCAATCTTTGTTGCCATGACGATATCCTCGCCTATGGAATCCATTGCAAAGCCTGTCCTCGAATTAAATGAGGTTACTGAAGAGGAGGAAGTTAGTTCCACTGAGTCTGATCCTGAAGGTTATACGATTATGTTCCTCAGGTCGGACTTTGGCTTGAGCCCTGACAGGAGAGACATATCTGATCAGGCGGGTTCTCTGGTGATGTTTATGACCAACCCGAAAAGTAAAATTATCAAAAATGCTCAAGTTGTCGTTACTTTGATAAGTCCAACGGGAGAGCAAACGATGTTACGGGCACGTCCACATAAGGGTGGATATTTTATTCCGACCGACAGTCTTGACCTGGGGCGCTATCGTCTTGGGGCAGAGATCATAGCTGATGGTTGGTTACTGACAGATCAGGTCTGTTTTGAGCATGTATAATAGTAGGGAAGCTGAAAAAAATCAGCAGGGGGTTAATCCCTGGAGTAATACTCTATCTACCACTCAAAGAGCATTCTTCGGGAACTGATGCCCTATGGCCACATTTTGATGAATTATGCAGGTGCGCTAGATAATCGTTTAACGCTGCACGTCCACTAAGAAATGTCTCTGGATGACGTCCTCTCTGGTGCGTAAACGCACAGTGAGCAAAGAGAACGCTTCTGCTTCGGTTACAGGTGCGCTATGGTCCTATTTTGAGGAGTTACGCAGGCGCGCTACGACCATAGCTCCCAAGTATTTCTATTAGTTACTTGCTGCACATCCCACAAAGACAATTGTCGGTATGTTACGCAACCTGAACGCTCTGGGGAGCGAAGCGCGTATCCGAGCGAACGCTATTGAATGTTGACTTTAGTGAGCTTAGGATAGCGATAGTTTTATCTAAATCAGAGGTTACAAGGCACGCCTCTCTTCCACTGAAAAGAAAAACGCTTGCGCAGGTAATCTGCAGTGAAAATCAGGGGGATTCCAAGCCAGGCTGCCATATAAACGGACCAATCGACCGGACCGGTCCCAAGAATTCTCTGTAGCCACGGGACATATAACAACGCCCATGAAAAAACGACTTGAATAATGATCCCCACCAGCATCAACCGGTTCTTGTAAATCCCTTTATCAAGCCCTGAACGTGAGGTATAGCGTCGGCCAATCAAGTTGCCGATCTGCATAAGCAGTATGGTCGCCAGAGCAATACCCGTCGCCGAACGATAGAGAGGATCATTACTGGCCAAATCAGCACCATATTGCCAACCACCCTGAATGAGCACCCAGAAAAACAGCCCCAGTGACCAGGCCGCCTCCAGCAAACCGAGAAACAGGTAGCTGTGAATGACCAACCCCCGACTGAGCAGTTTAAAGTCGTGACTCCGGGGCGGGTGCTGCATGGCCTCGGGATCCGGGGGCTCCTGCCCCAGAGCCATCGATGGGACAATGTCGGTGCCGAGATCGATCGACAGTATTTGGATCACGGTCAGGGCAAGAGGGACAGGCAGCAGAATATAAATCAGGTAGGGAAGAATCTCCGGGCCATTACTGACCAGTACATAATTGGTGAACTTGCGGATGTTAAGAAAAACGGTTCGTCCCTCCTCGATACCCGCAACGATCGAAGCGAAATTGTCATCCAGAAGAATGATCTGGGCCGAGGCACGGGCCACATCGGTACCACTCTTGCCCATGGCAATCCCTATATCTGCGGCTTTTAGGGCTGGCGCGTCATTAACTCCATCACCTGTCATGGCCACGACCCGATCCATGCTTTTGAGTGCCATGACAATCTTCATCTTCTGGTCCGGGCTGGTCCTGGCAAAAATCCGCACACCCCGGGCAATTTGGTTTTCGAGCTCCGTCTCGTTCAAATCTCCGAGCTCTTGCCCGGTCATAACCATCTCCCTGGGCATATTCGGTTCAACGATCCCGCAGCGCGTAGCAACGGACAGGGCCGTATCCGGATGATCTCCGGTAATGAGAATCACCTCAATGCCGGCCGTGTGACAACGTTCAAGGGCCTGCGGCACCTCAAGCCTAAGAGGGTCTTCGATACCAAGAAAGCCGTACAAAGTGAGATCCTGTTCCAGTTCATCCTGGGATCTGTTTGCCAAGGGGTTGTCCCCAAGCTGGCGTCCGGCGACCGCCACGACCCGGTAGCCGGATTCCGCCATTCGGCTCATGACGGCTTCCGCTTCGTCCAGCATTTCTACTGTTGCCGCCAGGCTGGCAGGACCAGAGGTCCAAAACCTGGTCAGCATCGGCCGGAGCATTTCCCAGGCGCCCTTGACCGCAAAAAACTGTTGACCTGCAACACTTCCGACCCCGGCCGCCCTTTTCTTGGTAAAATCAAAAGCAAAATGCTTCACGATAGTTTCAAGAGGTTCCTGGTCAGAAACTTCCTCTGCGAGCCTCTGGGCGACGGCGACATCGAGCGGGTCGCCGCTGTAATGTTGATCCACCAGATGCACATCGGAGGCACACAGTGCCATACGAAGGAGTCGCTCACGATCCTCGGCAACCGTCATCTCGTCCGGTGACGTGGGGGGCAGCAATCGAGTGACAGAGAGCTTATTCTGGGTCAGGGTGCCGGTCTTGTCGGTACAGATGACCTGAGTGGCCCCGAGAGCCTCGACGGCGTTCAGGCTGGTGACCAGCACGTTCTTGCGCGCCATACGCAAGCTGCCCATCGCCAGTGCCAGGGTGAACGTTGGCAGCAGACCCTCCGGGACATTAGCAACGATAATTCCCATCATGAAGACCAGGTTGACCAATAGAGAACGACCACTGAATACACCGTAGAGGAAGAACGTGATCCCCAGGCAGACGGCTATCAGGGTCAGGATGCGTACCATATGCGCCGTCTGACGCTCCAGCGGAGAGGTGTCGCGACGAATCGCCTGGGAGAGATGTGCGAGCTTGCCGAATTCTGTGCGCAGCCCAGTGGCAAAGACGACCGCCCGGCCACTACCGCGCATAACCAGGCACCCGGCAAAGGCAATGTTTTTGCTCTCCACCAGTCTGCTCTTGACCGGTTCGGCTGTAAGGGAGATCGGCGCGGCCTCACCGGTCAGAGGAGCATTGTTAATCACGAGCGCTTCAACTTCAACCAGTCGCGCATCTGCCGGGACCCGGACGCCTTCTCTGAGCAGCAGCAGATCGCCCGGAACCAACTCTTCCGCCACCAGTGTCCGGGTTTGTCCGTCACGGATGACCTCGACTTTTGGAGGAAGGAAATCGCGCAGGGCCTGCATGGCTTTCTCGGCCCGATATTCCTGGATAAAGCTGAACAGGGCATTGAGCAGGGCAACGCCGGCCAACGCCCAACCGAGAATGGCCATGTTCTGGCCGGCCTGCAGTGCTTCAGCGACAAAACAGATCGCCGCCGAGGCAAACAACAGCAGGGTAAAAAAGTTGCCGAACTGGCGCAGCAGACTCCGGGCCAACCGCCAGGGGTCGCGAACTTCAACACTGTTCCGGCCAACCTCACTCATACGCTCTGCAGCTTCGTTGCTGTCGAGACCTTGCGGACAGCTGCCGAGCATACTGAAGACCTGCCCTGGTGGAAGATTCTGTATTTGTATTGAATTGTTCATAGTCCCCGATAGATACCGACATCACATGGCGTTTCATGGAGGATTCTTTCGATGGAAGCACTATGCAAAACCCGGTAGGCAAGACTGCGTTCACTCAGTCCAAGCAACATGAGTTGAGCTTTCAGGCGGCTGGCCTGTACCAGAACTTCGTGAGCCCAATCGGAGGAAATCATGACCTTCTGATCACAACGGAAGGCAACCGGCCCAAGTTTTGTTTCCATTTCGGCTCGAAACTTGGACAGATATGAGCGTCCCTTTTGTTTCAGGATATGCTTCATGGCCGGAGAGAGATGGGGGTGCCGCAAGGAGTTGACCTGCATGACCCGATACACGTGCACCAATCGAAGGTGGCCTGCCAACCGCCGGATGACAGGTTCAATCCGGGGGAAACCCTGCAGATGGCCGGCCAGAGGTAGGAGAAGATCATGGGGGTTGCCGAGCAGACCGGGCTGCACGACCCGCAGTGCCAGAATCGGGCATTCGTGCATACGCAACAGTTTTTCAGCGACAGAACCTGCAAGATAACGATTTTTGCGTGACTTGACCCGCGTACCGCAGATAAGCAGGGCCTTCTTGTTTGGAGGGATCGCCTGTCTCAAACTTCGGTAGACTGACGAGCCAAGAGGCAGATACTTGGGAAGGAACTCAACATCAAACGAATCGCACTCACTTGCGATCAGACTTAAACGGGATTCGACAACCTCAGGACAGATCCTGCCCTCCCTGACATGAAGCACGAGAAGTTTCCGGTCCTGCTCTGAGGCCGCAAAGCGAACAGCGTAACGGGCGACCCAGTCGCCATAGATCGAACCATCATGGGCCAGAATAATCATGGACCTTCTCTCGGTCAGTCTGGATTGCCCAACGAAGCAATCTTGGCCTCCTCTTAGCCAGAACCATAGACAATACACATCACTATCATGAATACATTCTAACCGCTTTAGGTGCTTTCACAATCATCGAAAAGACCAGATAAATGCTTGCCTTAAAGAGGCTTACGCCACTCAATTTGTGAAGTGCTCCGCCATGAAGACGACTGCTAATTTGGCCAAGTAAATTCGAGAGCCGGGGGTCGCAAGTTCAAACCTTGTCATTCCGCCCAGTATTTACAAGGAGCGACCTTCCCGAGGTCGCTCTTTTTTTTGTTCTCCGATCCATATCCGGTCCGAATCACATATCTAAGTGACAATTTAAAGTATCAGGAATGTAGCGTTTGTGTGTTCCGGGGCGGGGTTTCGGCTCCAGGGGAGATCCGAGTCATTGGCACCAACTCACGATCTCCTTGCGGAAACCATGAGTTTCTCCTAAACTGTTCAAACTTTTTGCATTCAAATGGAGAGTCAATCGAGTTATACACATAAATGGCTCAAATGCCACGAAGGAGACTCTTAATATGTTTTGCAAACGAGCTATTTGGAAACAATTAGCGATCCCCTTGTTCTTCTCAACAACTTTTTTTCTTTCAACACAAACGGCTTACTCTGCGGAAAGTACCCAAACCGTTTATTTCCAAGGTTACGTCGGCGCTGCTAGCTTTAATGAAGACTCAATGACGTTTGTTGAGTCCTCAGATGCTGATCCTGACACAATAACAACAACAGACCTTTCTTCTATGCCTTACCTGGGGTTTGCCGCTCAGTTCCCCCTTTCACCTAAAAAAACACATGTTGGCATAGATGCGTCTCTTTTATTTGGGTGGCGATCTGATGACAGTTCAGTGACAGCAGGGAACGGTCAAGCGCGGGTCGAAATTGACACAAACCTTTGGCTTCTCGATTTATCTATGGGACTCTATGCCCAAACGGCACTAGGTGAAAGTTGGCGTCTTTACGGTGCAGTTGGCCCCTTGTTGTTGTTCGGGAGCTACTCAGATGACACCAAAGAGGAGAATCCTGACGTATCGCCAGTCGATGTAAAAAAAGAGAGCAATAGCGATTCTGCATTTGGTTTCGGCGGGTATGCCAAGCTTGGGCTGGAGTACGCTTTATCTTCTGACAATTACGTAGGTATAGCGGTGCGCGGGATAACAACCAACCTAGACTTCGATAGCGCTCTTGACGATGATGGAGTAAATGGTCTACAGGGCTTCCTTACATTCACACACGTCTATTGAACAATCCCATTCTTGCATCATCTGCTTTCAAAGGACGTACTCGGATGACGTACTCTCTGGTACCTTAGCGCACCCGGAACCATGTGACGCCACATCGACAGTTCAATCATGTCACTCATTCAAAATACTTGTTATAGCCGTTTTTAATTCGCTGTGAGTTCAACCATTTATGTCAAAGGAAAGCCCCACGACCCGGCGAGCGGTGGGGCTGAATTCAAGAATCTTCAACGGACTAAGTTGTTTTGATTTCGATACGCCGGGGTCTAGCGGCTGCCGACTTGGGCAAGAGCAGGGTCAGAACACCGTTCTTCATTTCTGCAGCAATGTTTTCCGAATCTATTTCATCTGAAAGTTGGAATTGTCGATAGAAGCTGCCATGAAGGAATTCACGTCTTATCGAATCGCCACTCATCTGTGATTTGCCTTTGGCCTGCACGGTCAAAAGCCCCTGGTCAAGATCAATCGTCAGTTCTTCCTTATCAACTCCCGGCAAATCGGCCACCAGTGTCAGGCCTTGTTCGGTTTCAAAAATATCAACAGCGGGCCGAATGAAAAACTCATCTGATAGTTGGCTTTTCTCTACCTTATGGTCACCACTCACGGAGATATCTTTCTGTCCCATAACGTCACCTCCTCTATTATCTGTTATTTTTCGTAATCCTAATTGGCCTTGACGCTGATTCTCCTCGGCTTGGCTTTTTCTTGAATCGGCAGTGTCACCAGCAGAATTCCATTGTCGAATCTGGCGACAACTCTATCGGAATCAATCTCGTTGGGCAAGTCGATGGTACGCATAAACTTACCAAGCCCGCGCTCACGCCGTAGCCAGGTTTTCTCGGTATTCGTAACGTCCTTACGCTCTCCCGAAAGGGTCAAAGTACCCTGCATTACTGTCAACTCCAGATCTTTGGCATCGACACCGGGTACAAGAACTTCCACATAGACGTTGTCCTTGTCCTGTGCCAGGTTGACTTGCGGGAACCTTTGCAGACCGACACCGGGAAGAAAGGATGGCTCCAAAAACGCACCCGTTCCAAACCCTTTGAAAGCACCATCAATTTCTCGCCGAAGATTTTCCATCTCTCTCAAAATATCCATTGCCATTTTCAAGACCTCCTTTC
>JAOUDB010000601.1 GCA_029859485.1 Desulfuromonadales bacterium
CTTCAGCCTCGTCGCGGCTCATGGCATGCAGTAAGCCAGTACTCACAGCTACCAGGGCATTGTTGCGGCGCATGCCAGTCGCGAAAGCGTTTACGTCAGGAGCATTATAGATAGCAACCTCAGGCATGCCGATCCCGGCCACCTCGGCCTGTCTTCGTACAGCATGAACTAGCCATGCTTCAGTCTCGTTTGATGGCGTCTCAATGACGCGGGCTCCGGTCAACCGCTTGGCGGTCCATTTGGAAATGGCCAGTGAGATCAATGACCCACCGAACCCGAACACAGCGGCAAAAATTATCAGGTTGGTCATGTCCAGACCCACACCCTGTTCATCAAGGATCTGTCCAACTCCGAACAGATGAAGCACTGCGCTAAGAATAACGACTATGGCAAGATTGGTAATAATGAACAAGCCTACGCGTTTAAACATTATCTGCCTCCCTGAACTTGTTATTTGGGTTTGTCGGAAACTTTGTGCATTAGTTCCTTTGGCTCCTGAATCATTCTGGTTGATTCCCCCAGAATAATTATTCGCTATATAAACAGAAGAATAGTATTCGTCGGGATAATGTCAATCCTGGTATTTCGCCCCGGGACTTCAGTATCAGGTTGAAGAACCATGTTTGCTCACGGTGGGGAGAGCCTCTCCCATAAGTCAGGAGTTGTGGCAGTCGGCCGGTATAACCGGCAAGCCCCTTTATTTCATTTAGCAAATATCCTGTCGAAATGTATTGTCATATATCTAAGGGAATTTTGGCAGGTGGCTGACTGTCCGATAAGTCACCATTTCTGAGAAGAAAAACGGGTTCTTATTGATAGAGACATATAGGAAGGCAAAACAATGGCCACTTGGATCATCTCCAGGAGGCCATTTATTATTTATCAGGGTTAGTAATGATTTCGCATTTCGGTCAATCCGTAAGGCTGGAATCAATGCAGGAGGAATTAAAGTAAACCTGCCTCCTCAATTCAGTGAGTCTAGCTCCTTGCCAAATTAACTGAAACCTTACTAGTGTATCATTTCAACAACTCTAATCATCCAGTCAAAATCCAGTATTGGCACTAACAATACTAGTTGCTTAGATTCTTTTTTTAGAGTATTAAAAAATTATTGCGAATTGGAGTCTCCCACTAATTGACAGGCAGAAAAATGATTTGAATGCCATCCATCCGTTAGGTTGCGGATGGGTTTACGGGTTCTGCATCATTATGTGATGTGTAAAAGTGTTGGCAGCAACTATTTACCGTGTCAATGCAGGAGCTTTCAATGGCGAGATCACTCCTTTTGCAACAATCCCTTGGCAACCCCCCTTTAGCGTCCAGCTATGCCCTTTATGAGTCGGAGACTTCCGTTGCCCAGTACTGCGATGCTCATTATGGCCCAGACAAGCTTGGTGTAGCTAACTTTCCTGCACATTTGGCTCATCTCTGCGCTAGTGCAATGCTGGGAAAACCGAAGCGCAGCGCCCTTGATCTAGGATGCGCGGCAGGTCGTGCCAGTTTTGAGCTAGCAACCTGCTTCGATCAAGTTACCGGTATTGATTTCTCATCGCGCTTTATTGACATCAGCCGCCGACTCAAGGAGCGGGGGCGCATCGGCTACAGACTCATTGAAGAGGGAGACCTAATCTCTGATCACGGTGTATATCTTGCCGACTTTGGCCTAGAGGCAACAGCGCCGAAAGTCAATTTTTACCAAGGGAATGCCGAGCGTCTTGAAATCAACGACCACTGCCATGATCTGGTTCTAGTTGCAAATCTCATCGACCGCCTCTCCAAACCAGGGAAATTTCTTTCTGGAATCCACAGGCTTCTAGTTGTCGGTGGCCTGTTGGTTATTGCTTCGCCTTACAACTGGCTGGACAATTTCACCCCTCGTCAACAATGGCTAGGTGGCCGCTTCCGATTCGGCAACCCAATTACGTCACTAACAGGTTTAACAAAGAAACTATCAAATCATTTTGACGCTGTTGGTGAGCCACAGGACGTAGCGTTTGTAATTCGTAAGACCTCGCGTACGTTCCTGCACAATATTTCACAAGTGACATTTTGGCGTCGGGTCTCCTGACTAAGAAATTCCGAAAATTCACGACTTATGAGAGGAAAATCGGCTTCTTATTGATAGAGGTATGCAGGACGCTCTTTAATACGCAAAATGATGGTAGCCTGATAAAGTCTGGCCGACCCCTCTTGT
>JAOUDB010000117.1 GCA_029859485.1 Desulfuromonadales bacterium
AGCACCATCAACAGGCAGCCGAGCCAGACCACCCAGACGCCGGGGTCTTTGGCGACCTGCAGGCCGGTGTAATAGCCTTGGGTTGCCTCAAGCAGGGTGACTGAATAAGCACCGCCACGTTTTTCATCAAACTGCGGATAGTTTTTCATAACGATAAAGGGTCTGCCGGTACCGATCTTCACCTGGGCGGCCGGGCCGAAGCTCTCATAACTCTCGGCATAGCCCAGGGGAATCAGGGACGCGCCGCCGGGAAGCTTGAGAGGCTTGCCTTGTGCCCCCTGCACAGTCACGGTTTCACCGGTCTCTCGGCTCTTGACGCGGAACTTGTAAACCGGGTCGCCGGTCGGCCCGTAGCTGGACTGGTAAAAGGTCAGCCCTTTGTAGCTCAAGGGATCATTGACTTCGATCGTCTTCTTCAAGACTTCTTTGCCATTTTCAAGAACAACCAGGTCGCTGGTAAAGTCTTTGGGGCGACCACCGCCTTCGTAAAAGGTGACCTCGAAATTATCATTGCGGACCTCGAAACCAAGTGGAATCGGGGTCTGCCCGGCCCGCGGCCAGACCGCGTCGACCGATTTGCCTTCAACGATATTGATATAGGCCTTGAAACCCCAGATGTTGCCGATCATGGCACCGAGAAAAATGATCAGGATCGACGTATGTGTCACGTAAACACCGAAGCGGGACAGTTTGCCTTTTTGTGAAAAAAGATAAACCTTGTCATCCTGCTCGGTGACCACCGGCGCGGCAAATTTATTGCTGAGCAGTGCGACCACTTTATCACGGACGCTCTCGATGGTGCCCTCTGCGACAACTTCGCCCTTATTGGAAAAGGTGCGAAACAGGTTGTCATCGGCCACCAGGGTCGGCTCGCGCACGATCTTGATGATCCTGGGCAATCGCTTGATCGAGCAGCAGATCAGGTTGACGGCAAAGATTCCCATCAGGGAGAGGAACCAGTAAGAGTGGTACATGTCGAAAAACTGCAGGGTGTCGAGGGCCTTGTAGGTCGACTCGCTCATGCCGTAGTTCTGCATGTACTCCTGGGGAGACTTGTTCTGCTCAATCACCGTACCGATAATCGAAGTCGTTGCCAGCAGAATCAAGGTAATGATGGCCAGCTTCAGGGAACAGAAAAAGTCCCATAGCTCGTCGGTGAAGCTCTTTTCTTTATTCAAGATATTTTCTCCTGAACCAATTGTTAACAATGGCGGGTAAAAGAAGAGTTGCCATTGCGTATCGAAGCATCCGTAAGACCGTCATGGTCTTGCGGACATTAACTACTGAATTGTCTTTATTTGGATCAATTGGGAGAGTGGGGAAAGGCCGTATCGGCCCAACCTCACCTATAGGACATGAATCAATTCAGCAGAACAACCGTGCGATGAGCAAGAATGGTTGGCGAAACACGTGGTGACAGAGAGGTTAACCTTGCAACTCGCAGATCGCCTTGTACCATTTTGGGGGAGAAGCTATCAGCTGCCAAAGACGCAACAGAAGCTGTCGAAACTTGCTTCAGACGTTTGACAAATACCGCACCACGCTGTTGAGTGGAGACATCCAGGCATGAACCGCAGGAGTCTGCACTCGACTGGCTGAGGCTGGGGACAGCATACCTGTCAGTAGCAGACTGCTCAACATCTTCGGCACAACAACCACCAACCTTTGAGTAGCTGACCTCCACAAGGCCATCATTGCCGAAGCACCAGGCATAACCGAAAACGGTGCCCGCGCTGGCAACCAGGAAGGTCGTCACAAGCAGGTAAGTCACTAATTTCAAACAATATCTATATTTCATCGCATCGAAAGATAGCACAAGAGCAGCTTGGCTTGCCAGCCTTATCGAGTAGTTTGGTTGCGAAAACCAAGCAGGCCATCTGCCCTGGTTCTCAGCCCGGGTGCTCATCACCGCAATTAGGGCAGTAGACCCAGGAACTCTGCAGTTCTGAGCGGCATGAAAGACAGTGAATGTCATCATGCTTCATAGTGTTGTGTCGTTTGAGCAAGACGTAGACCAGAGCAGCAACCAGGTTAGCGCCGATCACCCCCCAGCCTATTAAGGGGATGCGCAGAAAATCATTGAGAACACAGTGGCCCCAATAAAGAGACCAGAGGTTGCATACGACGATGGACACAATCGCTACCAGGCAAAAGACGATAAATGGCGAGTATTTATATTTTCCGAACAAGTTCTTCATACCCGGATCATTTCGTTCAAATATTTGCACCATGGACAATATTTCATCCAGACATCATGGGCCTTCCCGCAACCGGGACAACTTTCCCTCAATACCGCCTGGCATTCCGGGCAAACCAGCCATCCCGACTCCACCTGCTCCGAACAACCTGGGCATGGACCGGACAAAGCCGACTCCGGGGGCACCGGTTTAACTAACTCCATGCAGATGAAGTAAAAGATGATTGAGAGACTGATGATAAAGAGTAAAAACATACGGCCTCACACCGCCTTTGAAAAGCTGCGTGCATCTCCGGCAGAATCCTTTTCAATCATTCCGTCACGCAGATAAATAGTGCGATCAAACCACTGCAGATTTTCCCTGTTGTGAGTCACCATAATGATGGTCTGGCCATCCTGATGTAGTTCCGAAAGCAGGTTCATCACTTGCAAACTGGTCGCCGAATCAAGGCTGCCGGTCGGCTCGTCAGCAAGCAGGAGCGGCGGATTGTTCACCAGAGATCGGGCAATGGCAACCCTCTCCTGCTCTCCCCCCGACAGTTGCTGCGGCAAATGCAGCATGCGATCAGGAAGCCCGACACGCTTGAGCATATTGCAGGCACGCTCACGTTTCTCCGCTGAAGAAAGTTTTGATACCGCCAGAGGCAACATGACATTTTCCAGCGCGTTCAGGTATGGGATCAGATTGTGTGACTGAAAGATGAAACCAAGGTATTCACGCCTGAAGTCTGCTTGCTTCTCCTGTGAAAGGCCGTAGACATCGATCTCATCAACACAAACTTTCCCGGAAGACGGGCTGGTCAAACAGCCGAGCACGCTCAACAAGGTGCTCTTGCCGCTGCCGGAGGGTCCCATAACACCGAGGAAGGTCCCTTCATTGACAGCAAGATTCAGTTCCTGCAGTGCCGTAACACAATCAGCACCGTTGTGGTAGCGCTTATTCACCTGTTTCAATTCAATCAGACTCATAATTTATCCGTATCAAAGAGCCCTGAGGGCTTCACTAGGTTCAAGGCGACTGGCACGAAATGCCGGCTGTAAAGAAGCGAGCAGACCTACAAAGATAGCCGCGAAAACGGCAGCAACGGCCAAGGTTGGATTCCATTGCCAGCTCGCTTTACCGCCATCAAGCAATGGCAGAGCCACCAGGGTTGCAGCCACTCCGGTCAGGTAGCCAAGGACACCAGCCAAGGCACTGACGATTGTCGCCTCCATGAGTACCAGGTGCAAAACGTGTCGACGACGGTAACCGATCGCCCGGAAAATACCGATTTCACGGGTTCGTTCACTGATGGCACCCATCATGGTTACGAAAACCAACAAAGCACCGATAATCACAACAGTAACAGCAACCCCCCAGGCAAACAGCCGGAACTGACCAAGGGCATGCATGCGCGTTTTCACTACTTGTTGAACCGCCTGGACATCCGTTCCGGGCAGCACCGTTTGCAATTGGTTGACCATGTCATCAACAGGGCAATCGTGGCAAAGCGCAGCAATTTCGACCATGCTGACCTGCCCTGGTTTGCCTAAGGTGGCCTGGGCCACATCGAGAGGAGCAATCAAAAGCTGATCATCCTGAGAGCCTGTCTTGGCCAGAAGCCCGACCACGGAGAAATCCTGGCCATTGACTTTAAGCGTGTCGCCCATATTCAGATTGAAACGCTTGACCACCGCGGCACCAACCAGAAGCTCGTGACCTTGCTCAACGGGTCTCCCTGCGATTGACCACCATCTTTTCAGCTTGAACTCCGCTGCCGGGTCAACGCCCATCATCATAATCCGTTGCCCGTCAACCTCAACAGCCCCTAATACCTTGGGTGCAATCGTAGCGACATTACGGCGATTGGGGATGTCATCGATATTGGCAAGGCTTGACTGCTCAAGCTCTTTTGCAACCAAGTTTACACCCGCGAGTTGAATGCCTCCATAGTTCAAAGAAAGCACGTCGCTACGCGGGGTGATGATGATATTGGCGCCAAAGTTCTCAAGTTCATGCTGGGCACGCTGCCCCATGGCATCAGTCAAGGACAGCAAGGTAACAACCGTTGCCACACCGATCAGCAGACCGATTACCAGAAAGATGGCCCGTCCCTTCCGACGCCTGAGATTATGTAAGACGATATGCTCTAAACGCACGATAGTTTTCCTTGCTTAATTTGTGGCGCCTTTGAAATACCAGGCCCCCGCCTTGATATCATTTGCAGCGATGACAACGTTTTCACCGGATTGCCGACGTTTCAGCGGAGCAGGATTACACCCCCCTTTGACCACGTTAATCATGTCTGTTTTAAAACGTTGATCGCAGTTATTACAAACCATGTCATTCCCTTCCTGGCGGTAACCCTTGAGCGCTTTGTAACAAACATCACAGGTGTCAAAAGCGCTGCGGATCACACCATCATTGCTGCGCACGACAAAGAAATCGACCGGACCGGACTCACCTTTGAAGCGATAAAACCTGGCTTTACCGTCGTTGAAATTGGCCGCCGCGAGACGTACCAGGCCATCCTGCCCGGCCGAGACAACCTCCGGTCCACCGACAGACGTCGAACCAAAGAGGAACCATCCCCCAACGGCAAGTACAGCAAGGAACAGCACAGCAACGGGAGCCATCAATTTCTTCCCCGCAGAAGGTTTTTCGTTAAATTGTTCTCGCTTGGATTCGCGTTCTGACATGATCAATATCTCCTGTTCTTATTTATTCAGGGTTGTGTTCAGCTGAGCTATTAACTGCTGCAACAGCCACCACCACCGCTGCCACAGCCTCCGCCACCCTGACTGACGGCCTTAAGTCGACTATCAAAGATAACGACGTCGGTATTATTCTGCAGCTCTGCATACCATTGTTGCAGCTTGTTTTTTTGCTCTACAGGATCGGTGGTCCCGGCATAGACATAATCTTCAATATTGCGGTTGATAATCATATCCTCATGCAGGCGAGCACGAAAAACATTCACGCTGCCGTAACGTTTAACCAGTAGATCGTCAAGCCCTTGATGTCCCTTGCGTAACTCATCCAGCCTTGCCTCGACTTCTCCATCCTGAACAACGACCTTGTTGTCTTCCGCAGAGGACAACATCAATTCACGCTGCAGGACATCCTGCCAGACTGTCTTCCAGAGCTGATCGTTTTGCCCTGAAGCCACAGCGCCACGGGAGCGCTGCGTGACCAAAACTTCAAAATCCGACCGGGCAAGCAGACGGTCGCCGATACGAGCAAGGTACTCCTGACCGAGCTGGGCCTGTTCCTGCTGCAACGCAAGATATGCATCAGAATCCAGCTCGAGGCGAAGCTTGGCCGGATAGCCAGCGGCAGTAATAGCCTCGGCAATCGACTGGCTGTCCAGTAGGGTTGGATCGTAAGTAACCCGGCCACGGTTGCTGGTCAGGTTGATATCGACAGAACCAACACCGCCAAGACCAACGAGCGCCGTTTCAATATTGCCTATGCATGAGCCACAGGTCATTTTTTCGATCTGGTATTCGGCCAGAGCGGCGTTGGCCTTCTTCGCTCCGGAAGGATAAAAAAACCATACGGCAGTAAAGGCGACAAAGAAAAGGCACAGAGACAGGTAAATCTTAAAACTTTTTTTCATTGGCTTCGACTCGTTTTGATCAAGGGTTTTAATCAATATTCTGAGAATTATGTTTATTAATAGATCAACTTTCATGCCAAGCGAACCTTTTCTCTGTAAACTACTTATATTATTGACATAAGCACTCAAGGGCTACGGGCAAACAGAAGAACACTATGGTTTTTGTGGGATATTACACACAGAAGTGAAGATTATTCTTCATCTCAAAAGCCACAATCTGACGACTCTCTTATCTCAGGTCACGGCGGCTTTATGACAAGTCACAGCGATACTTGATACGTGTCAGAGTTGATTGTTCAACAGGAATGAAATAGCTATTTAGTTGAGATCGTGTTCAACAGGGAGATAGGTATAAGGAAGCTGCAAGTAGTCAAAGATGCGTGTCCTCCAGACACCTTCTATCGCCTTGCCGACATTCAGACCCACGCCTACATAGACGATACGTTCACGGTCATCATAAGGCTGGGAAGATTTGTAGTCGCCGTAGCCACGTGAGTAATAGCCTATATGTAGTTCTAGGTAGCGGAGCGGAGAATCCGCAATTATTTCAAAGCCGTCTGCCTTGAGCGCGAGGAGATATTTGTGATGTTCGTAGTCGGTGATGACATCAGACTCGAAATTGCTCAGGCTCGGCGCATACTCAAAACGCAAATCAAGACGCCTCTGCCACCCAGGATGTGAACCCAGCCAGTAACCGGCGGCCGCACCAACGCAGTTCATAATCATGTCTTCGTAAGAAAACCCGTAGTCACTGAAGGAATCACCCAGTTCCATAACGGTCATGGTCCCAAGGGCCGAGAATGAGCCGAGGCGCAGGGCTTCCTCTCGGGGATAATCCCAGCTGTCGTAAATCGAAGCAAAAAGATGGCTTAACGCATAGGTGGTGTAGAGATGACCAAGCTTGTCAGCACCGCCGTCGTCTGTCTCTCGACCGAACCAGTCTTCACTATTTGCTTGAGGCGATTTCTGAAAATAGTCCCAGTTGATGATTCCCCAGCCGAGTGTCGCTCCAGCAGCGAGGAGGTTGAGATTGCGGACCTTTGTTTCCCGCGGCAAATCGTCATCGAAGAGCAGAGCAGACGCCGGTGAGGCAATGAGAAGGAACATCACCAGAAAAAACAGGAGACTAAATGAGATGATGCGGGAGGCTGAGAGTTTTATTTGAGTCATGTGCTTATCACCATGTGAGGTAATATCAAGACCAACAATAGCAGCTTTAAAGTGGACTACAAGAACGATCGTTTCGGTTTAAAACCGAAGCCCCAAAAACCCTGCGGTGCAAATAATCCGGCAGGATAAATTAGCAAGCAAAACAAAAGCCCCATCAAATAAATGATGAGGCCTTGAAACAATCTATGCTTGCGAAGATTACAGGATAATCAATTCGTGATTGGCAAAAGTCAGATGCTTCAGGCCCTCTGGCCCGACCCAGAAAGTATCTTCAACGCCGACCGCTCCCAAACCCGGATAGACAACCTTGGGTTCAAAAGCAAAGACCATATTCTCTTCTAATTCGTAATCGTTAAAGCCCTTGGCAATAAAAGGG
>JAOUDB010000118.1 GCA_029859485.1 Desulfuromonadales bacterium
GCAAAAAGGCCAGGTAGTCTTCACGGAAATATTTAACCGTATCGAGAATCGGTCTGGCCGCTGTCATGCAGAGTGTGCATTTGCAGTTGTCGAGCAGGTCGCTCAACCCGGTCAAGGTGTCCAGATCACTCTCTTCGCCGTGTCCGGCAAGAATTCGCGCCAGGGTGTCCATCATGACCCGCGTCCCACGTTTACCGGGGGTGCACTTCGCACAACAGTACTTCTCCTGGATACGCTTCATATACTCAGCGGCCATGGTGACAATATCGACATCTTTGTCCAAGACGATAACACCGTCCCAGCCCATGAAGGCGCCTACGTTGCCTTCGTCAAGATAGTTGCCCGGCAGCTTAAAGGCAGCAGCTTCCGGCTCACCACCCTGCCGATTGTCGATCACCTTACCGCCCCAGCTGGAAAAAACGACTTCAGCCAAGTTGAACCTCCCATTTCGGTCAGTTTTTCGGCACACAAAAAGACAGCAAAAAAGCGCCTCGGCGCTTTTCAGGTCGTAGTGTAGGCCTTGTTTTCATTAACTCATTTTGTATACAGTATGCAGGTAAATACCATAACGATGCTTGGAAAATCAAGGGAAAATTAAGCTGTGATAGCACCATTTAACGGGCTTTTTACGGGGCTTCGACAAGTCTTTCACCAGGGTGGCATCCCGGAGGGGACAGACCGTTTTTTTTTAATCAGAGAGAAAGGGCCGGCAATGGCAATCTGGCTCTGCTTTTAACGGCTATCCGATGAGTCCCTATCGACATGATCTTTCATGGAAAGTCGGGAAAAGAAGTGATGATCCGGAAGCCTTTTTGTTCAGAGTCTTCTCCGGCAAAATAAACCCAGTCCTGATCGAAACTGAAGGTTTTCACCGAAACCGAGGGCAGCAGGTAGTAATCCATTTCTATCGATGTTTCAAAACGTCGGCCTTCTGCCTTTTCCTGCAGATTCAGAAGCCTGACATCGGTGATATGGATATCTTTGAGATTGTTGAAGGTGGCGAGGAAGTCCTTGCGATTCTCAGGAAGCATGAACTCTGCGGCAACCTTGTACTGCTTCCAGCGGAGTGCATTCATGAAATCATCACGGCTCAATTCAGCAACCTCGTTGACCGACGTTTCAAGATGACTACTGCACGCCAATAGGGAGAAAAGGATGGCGAATGCGCAAAAAAACTTCATAACGTTAAAAATCACAGGATTTTCCTTTCTGCAACTTGCATCTTGCCCGGTCTCGGGTAGGATTAACTTCTCAAAATGAAACAGAACTTTCGGGACGTGCGGCCATGAGCATCAAGATAGAAATCTACACCAAGCTTTATTGTGCCTATTGTGAGCGCGCCAAAGAACTTTTACACATCAAGGGCGTCAACTTTGTTGAATATGATATCACTGATGACCGGCTCAAGGCAGCAGAAATGCAGCAACGTGCTCAAAGCCAGAAGGTGCCGGGCATTTTTATCAATGATACTCCGATTGGTGGTTGCCTGGAACTCTTCGATCTCAACGAAAAAGGTGATCTGGATACCCTGCTCGGCCCTTCTTTCTCATCAAACGAATCCTTTTAGTTCCTTTCAGTGTCTCCCCTTCACAGAACTCTCTGAAAAAGAATACCTCTAGTTTGACTTCTCTGACTGTTAAAACGGCGCTGTTTTAAGAGCCGCTGTTTCCTCGATGAATTGGCGCAGAATTGCAGCTGTCAGGCCCCAAATGGTGTGCTCTTCGAACTCATAAAAGTCGACCGGATGGGTGCGGCCGAGGTGTTGCCAGTTTTCGATACGATGAGTTGACGGGTTGCGAAAATGATCCAGCGGGGCCTCGAAGATGCCGGCAATTTCAAAAGGATCATGCTGCAGGTTATCGGGAAGTGGGATGGTGCCGACAAAGGGCACCACGTGATAGCCGTGTACAGAATAGAAATCATCCAGACGCCCGAGGACTTCTACTTGCGAGCGGGCAATGCCGAGCTCTTCTTCCGTTTCACGCAGGGCCGTGGCACTTAAATCCTTATCACTGTGATCATAACCGCCACCGGGAAAGGAAATCTCCCCGGCGTGGTGTTCAAGATGAGTCGTGCGCTCGGTAAAGAGCAGGTAGTCGCGACCATCGCGCTGATAGAGAGGAATCAGTACGGCGGCCGGTCGCAAGGAGGCAACCGGTATGGTTGTTTTGGGAAAAGCCTGCAGATGGCTGGTCAGGTGACTGCGGTCAAGAATCATGCGCTTGTGTTGGCGGCGTTTTCCCGTAAGGCGGTCATGGTCGCGGCGTAATTCTCGGTGTTGAAAACGGCGCTACCGGCAACCAGGACGTCTGCGCCCGCAGCCACCACTTCACGAATATTGTCGATCTTGACGCCGCCATCGACTTCCAGCTCAGTTGAGAGGCCACGTTCCGTGATGCGTTGACGCAGCGCACGGATCTTGTCGAGGGCCGACGGGATGAAAGACTGTCCGCCGAAACCGGGGTTGACCGACATGATCAGGACCAGGTCAAGCTCGTCGAGAATGATATCGAGAGTCTCTACCGGTGTGGCCGGATTGAGTGAGACACCGGCTTTCTTGCTGAGGCTCTTGATCAATTGCACGGTGCGATGCAGGTGCGGTACCGCTTCCTGATGGACGGTGATGATGTCGGCACCGGCCCTGGCAAAGTCGGCGATATAGAGATCCGGGTTCTCGATCATCAGGTGCACATCAAGAGGCTTGGCTGTGACTTTACGCAGAGCCTCAACCACCAGCGGACCGATGGTGATGTTGGGAACAAAGTGACCGTCCATGACATCGATGTGAATGTAATCGGCGCCGGCACGGTCGACCGCCTGAACGTCTTCCCCGAGACGGGAAAAATCAGCGGAAAGAATCGATGGGGATATCTTGATCATTTGCAACTCCGGACAAAAGTTAACCCGCTATGACCACGAAGATCACGAAGGGTAGGAAGAAGAGATAAACAATAAACCTTTATAACCTATTTGAAAATGTTTTGACCAGTCAGCTTTTAATAAGCCGTGCTGCAAAAAAGGCGTCCATACCATCATGATGATGCGGCAAGGTCCGCACACAACCCTTGTCGGTGGTCATTTCCTGCCATTCTGTTGGCAAGAGAGTGCGAAAATCTTCCTGTTTGAACCCTGGGTGAGTCGCTAGAAAATTATGCACAATGGAGTCGGTTTCGGCGGCGGTGAAGGTACAGACCGAGTAGAGCAGATGACCGCCGGGTCGTAGCAGGGGGGCCACCTGCTTGAGAATGGTGCGTTGCAGTTCGACCAATTCCTTGATGTGGGCCGGTCGCCGACTCCAGCGGCTTTCGGGGTTGCGGCGCAGCACGCCAAGACCGCTGCACGGCGCATCAACGAGGATCCGGTCAAAACTCTCTGGCGCAAGAAATCCCGGTTGTTCGGTGAGATCCCAGCAGCGGGCTTCGATGTTTTGGGCACCGGTACGATTAGCTCCCTGGGTGATCAGATCGACACGCTGGGGATATTTTTCAAGGGCGATAATCTCAGCCTGATTGCTGGTTATTGCAGCAATATGCGTGGTCTTGCCGCCGGGGGCGGCGCAGCTGTCAAGAATTCTGTCGCCTGGTTGAGGGTCGAGCAGATGAGCCATCAACATACTGGCCTCATCCTGAACCTGGTACCAGCCGTCACTATCTCCAGGTAAAGGCTGTGCTGCGCGTTTCTCAACAATGATTCCTTCGGGCGCGTAGCGGCAAGGCTTGGAGGTATGTCCTGCTTCAGCCAGTGCGGCCAGCAAGGTCTCGCGATCGATCTTCAGAGTGTTGGTTCGCAGGCTTAGCGGCGCAGCTTTGGTAAAAGCTTCTGCCAGAGCCTGGGAGTCAACGTTGGGAAATTGACGCAGTAACTCTTTAGCCAGCCAGGGCGGCAGACTGCAGTTATGTTGCAAGTACGCTTTCAGGTTCTCCGGTGTCGGCCACTTGATTGTGTCTTGTTCACGGATCAGAGTGCGTAGCGTGCCGTTTACCAGGCCGGCAACCCGCCCCATACCAACCTGGTGTGCCAATTCAACAGTGGCATGAACTGCCGCGTGTGGCGGGATACGGTCGAGTTCGAGCAACTGGTAGGCGCCGAGACGCACCAGGAGCAGGGCGTTTTTTTCGAGGCGCTCTAGAGGTTGTCGGGAGAAGTGTTGCAGCGCAAAATCGACCCGGCCGCGCAGGCGCAGGAGGCCATAGACCAACTCGGTCAGAAGGCCGCGCTCACGCGGATCCATGCCCGGATGGCGAACAAGGTAGCCATCCAGAAGGCGGTCGGCGTAACCGCCCTCTTCTACACGTTGTAGGATCTCGTATGCGCCGTAGCGGGCGTCCAAGGGGTTTGGTTGTGCTTTTTGACCAGTCATGTGGGCTTCTTTGGCGGCGTTAATGGGGCCGTAAAACATTCCCTCAGTTTGTTGACAATTCCTGCACTCAGGAACAAAAACCGTCGGGGTTGCCCGACAGCAACGTCATTTTCTTTGTGGCGACAAAGAAAACGAAGCAAAAGAAAGCTTGACGCTGCGCTGGGCATGTTTTGCTCGATGTGTTCTGGTGGCAAATATCAGCTGAATAAACTTTTGATAGTCTACGCTTCCCCCGTTAGCCCTGAGGGCCTTGAGGACCTCTCCAGCAGTGCTTGTTTGCATTTTTATCTTCTTGCTGCCAAAAAGCAGGGCCGAGAGGCCCCCTGAAACGGGCCGGATCCCATTCTCTTCAGCTTTTAAAAACCACTGAAACCAGGCGAAAGAATATGCCCTCAGCTAGGAGAAGGCTTTTTTGCCTACTTTTTTTGCCGGGCAAAAGTAGGGCGTCTGGCGGTACGGGAACCGCCGGTTCTGTTTGGTGTCCTTAATTTTCCACCTCTTGTCCGAAAAACAGAGCAACAGATCATGAATCTGTTGCTCATATTAGGAGCCTACTGTAGCAAAGGCAACCATTGACGCGAAACCTTACTTTGTTGTCAGTCTGAGGAAACTAAAAATTAACCCTTAAACTTTATTGAGCCATCTCTTCAAGACGACGAATTCGTTCGGCCATCGGCGGGTGCGTGGTGAAGAGTGCTTTAACACCACCACCACCGCGCAGAGGATTGACGATAAACATGTGCGCCGTCGCCTCATTAACCCGTGGCATGGGTGCGCTCTCGTTGGCGTTCTCGAGTTTGCGCAGGGCGTTGGCTAGGAAAAGCGGGTTGCCGCAGAGCTGGGCGCCGCCCTTGTCGGCTTCAAACTCACGGGAGCGGGAGATCGCCATCTGGATCAGCATGGCAGCCATCGGCGCGATGATGGCCAGAACGATCAGGGCGAGTGGATTACTGTCTTCTTCGTCGCGGCCAAAACCACCGAAAATAGCTGCCCACTGGGCCATGTGCGCCAGGTAAGCGATGGCTCCGGCGATGGTCGCGGCGATCGAACCGATCAGGATGTCACGGTGCATGACATGGCTCATCTCGTGGGCCATAACCCCTTTCAGTTCGTCACGGGAAAGAACCTGCGTGATCCCTTCCGTCGCAGCAACCACGGCGTGCTCGGGGTTTCGGCCTGTGGCAAAGGCATTGGGAGTCGCTTGTGGCAGGGTGTAAACCTTGGGCATCGGCAACTGGTTGATCTGGCAGATCTCAGTGACAACATCGAAAAGCGGACCGCTGGTCACCTGATTCCCTTTATACATCTTGATAACGATCTTATCGGAAAACCAGTAAGAGCCCATGTTTATGACGCTGGCCATGATCAGGGCAAAGAGAGCGCCACCTCGACCGCCGATCATACCGCCGACAAAAACCAGGCCGAGAGTTAAAACCGTGAGCAGGATAGCCGTGCGGAGAATGTTCATTGCGCAAAAGCCTTTTCGTCAAAGGGTTGATGGATGTTTTTCACTCAACTGAGAGTAATAATGTAGCTACGAATCACCGGATTTCAAGTTTTACAGGCGATTGGTCCTCTCTTATTCCATCATTGCGCCGGCTTCCAATGGGCAGCCGCGTAGAAAATCTGCCGCAGCCAGGCGTTTACGCCCGGCCAGCTGCAGCTGCTGAATCCGCAGCGAGCCACTGCCGCAGGCGACACAGACGCCGTTCTTGTCAGCAGCGATAACGTTTCCGGGCAGGCCTTCTGCCGCTTCCGGGCTGGTTTCGGCCAACTTGAGGAGCTCACCGTTGATGGTGGTGTAGGCGCCCGGCCAGGGGTCGAGTCCGCGCACATGATTGTGAATTTCCTGAGCAGAGCGGCTCCAGTCGATGCGGCCGTCTTCCTTTTTCATCAGCGAGGCGTAAGTGCTCTGCTCGTCATCCTGTACTTCTCGCTGCAGGGTGCCGGCACAGAGTTGTCGCAAGGTCTCTTCCATCGTTTCCCGGCCAAGGCTGGCCAGGCGATCATGCAGTTCACCGGCGGTTTCTTCTGGCCCGATCGACAGGGCCTTTTTCACCAGCATGTCGCCAGTGTCGAGACCGACATCCATGTACATCGTGGTGATGCCGGTCTCCGTTTCACCGTCTATGATCGCCTTGTTGATCGGCGCGGCGCCACGGTACTTGGGCAACAATGAGGCGTGGACGTTGATGCAGCCATGGGCGGGAATTTCGAGCACTCTCTTCGGCAGGATCTGGCCGTAAGCCACCACCACGATCAGATCGGGGGCGAGAGCTTCGAGCTCGGCGACAGCTTCCGATTGACGCAGCTTGAGCGGTTGGTAAACAGGGATGTCGTATTTTTGCGCCAGCTCCTTGACCGGTGGCACCGCCAACTGCTTGCCGCGTCCTTTAGGACGGTCGGGCTGGGTATAGACGCCGACCATTTTGCAGCCTGCATCAATTAAGCCCTGCAGGGTCTGCAAGGCGAAATCGGGGGTTCCCATGAAAACGGTTCGTAGCTCTTGTGGCTGCATTTACATCTGCTCCGTTAAATGTTCCTGGATTTTCTTCCACTTCTTGCGAAAGATGCTGCGCTTGAGTGGTGAAAGGTGGTCGACAAAGAGGATGCCGTTGAGATGGTCAATTTCATGCTGGCAGGCGACTGATGTCAGGCCTTGTGCCTCGATAACGTGGGCCTTTTCATCCAGATCCTGAAAACGCACCTTGACCGTGGCGCTGCGGCTGACCTTGGCATAGTACTCCGGTACCGACAGGCAGCCCTCTTCCTCAAAGCATTCGCCTTCCTGGTCGATCACTTCCGGATTGACCATAATCAGCAGCTGCGCATCTTCGTCCCGCGCGGAGCAGTCGATCACGGTCAAGCGTTTGCTGATACCAACCTGGGGTGCGGCAAGGCCAACGCCCGGAGCGGCATACATGGTCTCTGCCATGTCGTGGGCCAGCTGACGCAGGGAATCGTCGAACTCAGT
>JAOUDB010000602.1 GCA_029859485.1 Desulfuromonadales bacterium
AACGACCAGCAAAGCGGCTCTGACGAGGAGACTCCATGATCCCTGTCTCTCTGGTCGTCTTGACCTCCCTGCTCTATTTTGGAGTGCTTTTTGGTGTCGCCTTTTACGCAGACCACCAGCGAAAATGTGGCCGAAGCGTAATTGACAACGCAGCAGTCTACTCTCTTTCTCTGGCGGTTTATTGCACATCCTGGACATTTTACGGCAGCGTTGGCCGTGCAGCAACGACCGGGATCGACTTCCTTACCATCTATCTCGGCCCGACCCTGATTGCCTTCTCCTGGTGGTTCCTGCTTCGCAAAATAGTCCGGATCAGCAAAGAGCAGAACATCGTAAGTATCGCGGACTTTATCTCCAGTCGTTACGGCAAATCTTCTGCCCTTGGCGCAATCGTCACGATCTTCGCTGTGCTTGGCATCATGCCCTACATCGCTCTTCAACTCAAAGCCGTTGCCCGTACCTTTGACCTGCTTGTCTACCCTTTCGCCACCACCGGCACGACCCATATTCTGCCAAAATTCGATCTGCACTTTGACTCCGCGCTAGTCGTCGCCATGATCCTCGGACTATTCGGGGTGCTGTTCGGTGCTCGACATCTCGATGCATCTGAGCGGCATGAGGGACTGGTTGCCGCCATAGCGCTGGAATCGGTGGTTAAAATAGTCGCGTTTGTGGCTGCGGGTATCTTTGTCACCTACGGCTTGTTTGATGGCTTTGGGAATATTTTTACAGAATTCCTGACCCGCTTCCCTGAACGAGAACATCTGTTACGCCTTGGAAGCGCCGAGAATTCATATGCCCACTGGCTGTCCATGACGATCATTTCGATGATGGCAGTTATGTTCCTGCCTCGTCAATTTCATATCATGGTCATTGAGAATTGCCGCGAGGAGCATATCCGTAGCGCAATGTGGCGCTTTCCTGCATACATGCTGATCATCAACCTGTTTGTCATCCCGATTGCCCTGGGCGGTCTTTTGCTGAATCATGGCAGCACCCTCAATGCCGACTTTTTCGTTATCACCCTGCCCTTGCAGTACGGCCAACCCTGGCTGGCACTGCTGGTTTTCATCGGTGGGTTCTCTGCTTCGGCCGGCATGGTGATGGTCTCTTCTGTGGCGCTCTCGACGATGATTCTCAACCATCTCCTCATGCCGATCATCCTCAAAGTTCACACCAAAGCACAGAACCTTTCAAGGCTCCTCATCAACCTGAAGCGTCTCGGCATCATTGCCGTCATCTTTCTCGGTTACCTGTACTACCGGCTACTCGGTGAATCAGCAGCGCTGGTTAATATTGGCCTGATCTCCTTTATCGCAGCGACCCAGTTTGCCCCCGCCGTCATCGGCGGCCTATATTGGCGGCAGGCAACACGGCGTGGCGCTACCATCGGCCTCACCCTTGGCTTCATCGTCTGGTTCTACACCTTACTGATTCCCACCTTTGTGCAATCCGGTTGGATGAGTGCTTCGATCGTTGAGCAGGGGTTATGGGGCTTAACCATTCTCAAACCGACTGAACTATTCGGCTTGAGCGGTTTTGGTTTATGGACACATTCCCTGTTCTGGACGATGTTCGTCAACCTCGGCAGTTACCTTGCGATCTCACTGCTCACCAAACCATGTGAAGCCGAGTTGGATCAAATTCGTAAGTTCGTCGACGTTTATAACCCATTGCCCATCACGACGGAGAGGACACGAATCACCAGGGCTCCGACTGTCATCGAGTTCGTCGATTTGATGGCTAAATTTATAGGCAAAAAACAAGCCCATGCTTCAATCAGCACCTACCTTGGTGATAGTGAAATAGACGAGAAAGGGAGTCTATCAGAGGTTGAACTCCCCAAGCTCAAACGCTTCACAGAGTTAACCCTGGCCGGCTCCGTCGGAGCCGCACCAGCGCGCATTATAATCGACAAATACCTCTCGGCACGGGGCAGTCACATGGAAGATGTGTTTGACCTGTTCGGCTCGGTCAACATCAGCAGAACGGCCAGTCGCGAGCAACTGGGTGTGCTCTACGAAGCAGCCCACACCGTTGCCAGCGGCAATGATTTGCAGTCCATACTCGACGAAATTCTCAAAATCTTTACAGATCAGTTTAAATTCGACCTCTGCGTCATTCGTATCCTCGATGAAGAGCGTCAGACTCTGACTGTCCGCAGTCAACGCGGCATGACTTC
>JAOUDB010000603.1 GCA_029859485.1 Desulfuromonadales bacterium
ACTACGTGATGACTGATAATGCCAAACAGAAACTGATTTTCGCTCTTGATGTCGATAACCTTGAAGATGCTCGCAGCTGGGTGGAGCAGTTACAAGGCCAGGTCGGTGTTTTTAAAATTGGCAAGCAACTCTTTACCAAGTGCGGCCCCGAGGTGGTTAACCTGGTGCAAGATGGTGGTGCCGATGTGTTTCTCGACCTGAAGTATCACGACATTCCGAATACCGTGGCCATGGCCGGCCTCGAGGCTTTGCGGCTCGGTGTGAAGATGTTTAACGTCCATGCCCTGGGCGGTTTTGAAATGATGGCGAAGCTGGTGGCCGAGGTGGACAAGGTCTGCCCGCGTGGCAATCCTGATCGGCCGGTTTTACTTGCGGTCACCATATTGACTTCATCGAATGAAGACACCTTGCGCGCTGTCGGCATTGATCGCCCCGTCGAGGTCATGGTGCCAAAGCTGGCCAAACTGGCTAAAGACGCCGGCATGGACGGCGTGGTTGCTTCACCGAAGGAAGTCGGTCTGATCCGTGAGGCCTGCGGCGACGACTTTGCCATCGTGACCCCCGGCGTGCGGCCGACCTTCGCTTCCCAGGATGACCAGAAGCGGGTGACAACCCCTGGTGACGCTCTGCGTGCCGGTGCCGATTACCTGGTCATCGGTCGCCCGATTTCTGCAGCGAGTGATCCTGTGGCCGCGGCGCAGATGATTCTCGATGAAATGCAAGCAGCCCTGGAAGGGTCGTGAAACAGTGAAAGTCGATTATCTTTACGGGATTCACCCGGTACGTGAGGGGCTGCGCGGACGTCGCCAGCCCCTCGAACTCTTTGTGGATGAAAAGCAGGGCGGTCAACGTGTTGAGGAGTTGGTTGAGCTGGCCCGCGAGCGCGGGATTCCGGTCCGCCAACGCCAACGCCAGGACCTGGAACGTCTGGCAGGGCAGTCCCATCATCAGGGTGCGGTCCTTTCCATGCAGCCTTTCCCCTACACCGAAATTGAAGACCTGCTCGAAAGCTGGCAGGCTTCCGGCGATACTGGGTTCTTCCTGCTTCTCGATGGGATTACCGACCCTCACAATCTGGGTGCGATCCTGCGTAATGCCGATGCTGCAGGCTGTCAGGGTGTGGTTGTCACCAAGGACCGCAGTTGTGGAATTACCAACGTGGTTGATCGTGCCTCGGCCGGTGCGGTTGAACACCTGACGGTCTGCCAGGTGACGAACCTTGCCCGTGCCATGCAACAACTGCAAAAGGCCGGCTTCTGGATCTATGGGCTGGCAGCCGGGGAGGGCGCACAACCGCTCTTCAACACCAACCTCTCAGGCAATATTGCCCTGGTGATCGGCAGTGAAGGGGACGGCCTGCGGCAACGGACTCGTGAAACCTGTGATGGGCTTCTCGAAATCCCGATGATCGGTGGGGTCTCTTCACTGAATGCCTCTTCAGCGAGTGCGGTTGCCTTATTTGAAGTCGTGCGGCAGAAAAAAGCCGATAAAGTTTGAATCTCTACTTTTATACTTTCTCCCAGAACAATAAATTGACACGATAGCCCATTGGCTTTTTGCTTCACTGTGTATCATGAACGTAATGTCGAACGACAATACACTTGCTAAAGGCGGGAGTGCGTAATGGGAATAATTCCCAGAGGTTCTGTTAAATCATTATTGTTCCTCATCGCCTTGACGGCCTTTTTGTCTGGTTGTGGAGTGCATCATTCACGGAATGATGACCCTGTAAATGACACGGTGCAGAAGGAGACTCTTGCCGCTAAGCCTTTTGAGGATGAGTTTGACCTTGAAGATGAATTTGAAGACGCGGCCTCGGCAGAGATCATAGACCCTCTGAGCGGGTACAATCGGGTTATGACAGAGGTTAACGACAAGGTCTACTTCTGGCTGCTCAAGCCGACGGCCAGAGGCTATCGTGCTGTGGCACCCGAAGGTGCGCGGCTGGCAGTGGGGCGTTTCTTCCGTAATTTGCTGATGCCGGTGCGTTTTACCAACAACCTGTTACAACTTAAACCAAAGCAGGCGAGCATTGAACTGGCGCGCTTTGTTTTTAATTCGACGGTCGGAATACTAGGTTTTTTTGACCCGGCCGCAAAACACTGCGATTTGCAACCCTACCCGGAAGATTTTGGCCAAACCCTGGGTTATTATGGTGTTGGTAGTGGCTTTCACATCG
>JAOUDB010000119.1 GCA_029859485.1 Desulfuromonadales bacterium
AGAGCTGTAATTTTCTCCCTGCCCAAGCCAGAGGCCTGTTCCAGTTCCTTTAGCTTGACACAGCCGAGCTCGGCAAGTTTCTGGACAATAAAAGAGCCCTCTCCCGATTCCAGCTCTTTCAGGGCATGCATCACCCCATCGCGGAAGCGTTTATGTTTCACCGGTGTGGGGTCGATGATCTGGCCGCCGCCGATCGTCGCCATCGGTGAGTAGGAACGAACGATAAAGCGATCCTGACGATGGGCTACCAGGGGACTGTCGAGATGAAATTGAGCGAGCACGCTTTCGCCCTGCTGCATTTCGTCACGATCAAGCAACGCCACGCGGGCGGTGACCTTGGCGGTTCCCATATGCAGATGCACGGGGTCGCGAAACTTGAGTGGGCGCGGTGCTTCTTTGAGAAGGTTGAGCCGCGCATCGAAACGCTCGGTCATGGTAAAGAATCCGGGGGTTGCCACCACGGCACCTCGGGTCAGGTTGCTGCGTTCCAGCCCCGCCAGGTTGAGAGCCACGCGTTGACCGGCTCTGGCCACCTCTGCTTTTTCACCGTGAACCTGAACCTCGCGGACCCTGACTGTTTCGCCAGGCGGCATGACTTCAACCGTGTCACCGACCTTGATTTTTCCAGAGAGGAGCGTGCCGGTGACCACGGTACCGAAGCCGCTGATCGTGAAATGCCGATCAATCGGCAGGCGCGTCGGACCATCTTCATCGCGCGGTGGCAACTCTTTGAGAATCTCCTGAATCGTCTGTCGAAGCTCATCAAGCCCCAGCCCCTGAAGCGCGGACACCCGGCAACACGGTGCTTTTTCCAAAAAGGTTCCGGCGAGAGTCTCGCGAACCTCTTCTTCGACGATGTCGATCCAGTCTTCTTCTGCAAGGTCACACTTGGTCAACACCAGGATGCCACGCGGGATCTGCAGAAGTTGCAAAATCTGCAGATGCTCGCGGGTCTGCTGCATGACCCCTTCATTAACATCGACGACCAGCAGGACCAGGTCGATGCCGCCGATACCGGAGAGCATGTTGTGGATGAATTTCTCGTGACCGGGAACGTCGACGACCCCGGCCATGCTGCCATCGGCCAGCTTGAAGGGTGCGAAGCCGAGATCGATGGAGATCCCTCGTTCCTGTTCTTCTTTCAGGCGGTCGGTGTTGATGCCGGTGAGCTTGTTGATTAGGACCGTCTTGCCGTGGTCAACGTGACCGGCCGTGCCGATGATGTGGTAGCGGGTTGAGTTGTTCATAAGTAGTTTGTCCGTATCAGTCGTTGTGGGGCAGTCATAAGCTATTCAACGCGGAGGCGCAGTGACGCCGAGATAAACTTCAGATAACACTTTTCAGCGTCTCAGAGTCTCCGCGTTGAATAACCTCATCGACAGAAAATCTGCTTCAGGGCCTTCAGCAGCAAGTCTTCATCCTCCTGATTCAGGGTTCGGGGATCGATCAGAAAACGATCGTCCTGTATGCGGCCGACGACAGCCGTCTCACAACTGCGTAGTCGCGTTGTCAGCTCATTGAGAGAAATTTGCTTTGGCGCCAGAGCGATGACGCATCCGGGCAGCTCTGCAAGAGGCAGCGCGCCGCCACCCACGGTTGCCGTTGTTTCGATGATGCTGCAGTCTGCTTGGTCGCCAAGATGAGTCAATAGCTGGGGAAGGAGTTTTTCGCAGCGGCGTTGCAACTCCTCGACAGGCAATGACAGCATTCTCAAGGTGGGGATTTGCTGCAAAGCTTTCTGGGGATCAAGATAAAGCCTGAGGGTCGCTTCGAGGGCCGCCAGGCTCAGCTTGTCGCTCCTCAGGGCGCGGGCCATGGGGTGCTTGCGGACCTTGTCGATAACGTCTTTATTGCCGACGATGATCCCTGCCTGGGGTCCGCCGAGCAGCTTGTCGCCGCTGAAGGTGACCAGGTCGATGCCGGTTCCCAGTGCTTCCCGTACCGTTGGCTCGCGTGGCAGTCCATAAGGGGTCAGGTCTATCAACAGGCCGCTACCGAGATCTTCGAGGACCGGAATGTTTTGTTGATGAGCAAGTTCAGCCAGCTCTTCGCCGCTGACTGCTTCGGTGAAGCCGAGGATCCGGTAGTTGCTGGTGTGGACCTTGAGAATAAGCGCCGTCTCTTTGTCGATGGCGTCAGCGTAATCCTTGAGATGAGTCTTGTTGGTGGTGCCCACTTCAACCAGTTCGACACCACTGGCGGCCATAATGTCCGGGATACGGAAAGAGCCGCCGATCTCGATCAGTTCGCCACGTGAAACGATGGCACTCTTGCCACCGGACAGGGCGGCCAGAGCAAGCATGACCGCTCCGGCGTTGTTGTTGACCACGGTCGCTGCTTCGCCACCGGTCAGCTTGCAGATCAGTTCTTCAACATGAGTGAAGCGTTTGCCGCGTTGGCCTGCATCGAGATCATACTCAAGGTTGGAATACCCCTGGGCAACCTCTTTGATTGCCTGCAGCGCATCGTTGCAGAGGGGCGCACGACCGAGGTTGGTGTGTAGAAGCGTGCCGGTAACATTGATGACCTTGCGCAAAGAGGGCTTGGCCATCAACGCGACCCGAACGGCTACCAACTCGGCAACGGCCTCAGTTTCGAGGTCGGGCAGAGGAGCCTGTTCGTCAAGCAGTTGTTGGCGCAGGTCGTCAACAACTTTCTGGGCGGCTTCAAGAATCAGAAGGTGGGGTTGAGTTTCCTCAAGCTTGGAGAGAATTCTGGACCCCAGCAGCCTATCGATTGCAGGCAGAGTGCGCAAGAGTGCGCGGCGATCAGGCATGGATCACCTCCTGATGTTTTACGTAGCAGAAATTACGGGACTGTTTCAGTCTTGGGAAGGAGAGGGGGTGTCGCGCATCATGACGTTGATCTTGCCGGCGGCAACAGCCATGACGATCCCCTGGATGGCGCCGATTTCTTCGTCTGTAATTTTCTGTTCCCTGGCCACGCCAAGGTAGTATTCGACTCATGGTTGGCATTCCCGGGCCATGGCGGCAGCCAAGCCTACCATCGCTGTGGTGCGGGCATCGAGATGTTCTTCGTCACGAACCGTGTCGTAGAAATCGCAGTAGGCTTTGTGTTGTTTGGTTGGTAGCATCAGCCAGGAGTCTCTCGCTTTTGTCGCCTCTTAAATCTCTCCATAGATACAACAAATTGTAAACCAACTTTCACCAAATATTCTAACTAATTATTTTTATAGCGATTGTTAGGGATTCTGATGGCTAAAATCTGACTGTATCCGTGTATTTATTTAAAGTTTGTCCAGGGCGGATTGTGATGAGGACCTCTTTTGTTGGCCACTTAATCTGTACCGTAAGAGGGTGTGTTGTTAAAACTATGCTGCGCTATATATCAGCCATATCCCTCCGGCTATGACCAAAAGACCGCAGACCCGTTTGACCCAGAGAGTGCCTTTGGACCGTTCATTCCAGTCGAGGTAGCGTTGTACTTTTTCTGTGAAAGTGCCCGCAAAGACAATGATTGCACAATGTCCCAGTCCATATGCCAGAAGAAGTAACGATGCATAGATCATGTTGTTGGTTGCTTCGGCAAAGGCGACTCCGAGGACCGGTCCCATAAAGGCGAATGTACAGGGTCCAAGTGCTACGCCGAAAATCGCACCGAGAAAAAGGGCTGCCATCAGCCCCTTACGCTGAGTGCCGATCTGGCCAGGCCCCGACCATGGCAGTGGCACCAGTCCCCAAAGGTGCAGGCCGAAGAGAAAAAAGATACCAGCGACCAGCCAGTTACCCCATGGTCCTAAATCTCCTAGCATCCGTCCGGCCAACGCGGTTAACAATCCGATCAGGGCGATGGATAATAAGATGCCTACTGCGAACAGGTTTGAGATGATGAATGCCCGTCGTGTACTCATTTGTTCCTGGCCGTCAATAAAGCCGACGATTAAGGGAATGCTGGCCAGATGACAGGGTGAAAGGATGATACTCAGCACTCCCCAGCCGGCAGCAGCCCCGAGTGCAATTAATGGAGCTCCGGTAACTGCTTGGCCCAAGCTGGTTAGCAACTGTTCAATCATCTAGTTCTGATCCTTGAACATGTAGCCGAACTCTTGCCACTTGGCCAAAATATCACCGCGACCATAAAAACCGGTGTGCCGATAGATCTCTTGCCCGTCGGAGCCATAAAAGATCTGCGTCGGGATCATTTGTACGCCGTAGGCCGCAGCCTCCTCACGATTCTTCCATGCATCGACAAACGTGACTTCCATCTGACCGGTAAAATCTTCCCTGAGGGCGTCAAGGATAGGGGCCATTTTGATACAGGGGATGCACTTGTCTGCGCCGATATCAACAAGGCGGGGGAGTTGCTCGGCCAGACATGTGCTAGCAGAGAGTAGCAGACAAGCAGCAAACAACAGAATCTTGCGGTACGAGCACTGGATCACTTTAAGGCTCCTCATCATTCACCTGCTGAAGGCTTGATCAGTTTCATGATCTGATCCGGCTTGAGCAGTTTGCCTTGAGAAACCAACTGGCCATTGATGGCCAATCCCGGTGTTGTCATGCAACCAAAGGTCATGATCTCGTTCAGGTCTGTGATCTTCTCAATTTCTACTGCTTCGCCGAGCGTTTCGGCTGCTTCTTTGGCGTTGTCCGCCAGGTTGTTACACTTGGCGCAACCGGTGCCGAGGATCTGAAATTTCAACATTACTTTCCTCCTTCTTTTTTTGTTTCGATATTTGATCAATCAGGAACAAAGCCATAGATCAGGCCTGATATTGTCGCCATGACGATCACCAGCAGGACGAAGACAGCAGTCTTCTTGGTTCCCATCACTGAGCGTATAACCAGCATGTTCGGCAAACTTAAAGCCGGTCCTGCCAGAAGCAGGGCCAGCGCTGGTCCCTTGCCCATCCCCGCGCCGATAAGGCCTTGCAGAATGGGTACTTCTGTAAGCGTGGCAAAGTACATGAAAGCGCCGACCACCGAGGCGAACAGGTTGGCCCACAGCGAGTTGCCTCCGACCAACCCGGCGATCCATCCAGAGGGGATCAACCCCTCCTGGTCAGGGCGACCGAGCAGCGCGCCGGCTATCAGTACTCCCCAGAACAGCAGTGGCAGAATTTTCTTGGCAAAATCCCAGCTGGTTTCGAACCATTCCTGAATTTCTCCGTCATTTTCTTGTGATGTAGAGGTCAGAACCGACAGAGCGATGGTTGCTGCGACAAAAGACAGGGCAGGGTGTTCTGGGAAAATTAAGGCTAGGGCTGCTGCAGGTAACACTGCAATCAGCATCCGCCACTTGTTGATTTTGAAAAAAACGACCAGGATAGCTGCCAACGCCAGGCCGGAGAATCCTGTGATTGGCCATTTTGCCGCATAAATGGTGTGCCAGAGACCTGTTGACTCAGTGGGCCGGCCCCAGTTGGCAAAGACCAGGATGCCGACCATGCTGGCAAAGAAAAGGGCGTTCTGCCACAGGGGGCGGGTGACTTCTGGCTCCGGCATGGCGGCTGCGGCCGCGACCTTTTCCAGCTCCTCTTTGCGAAAGAAGAAATGCATGAGGACGCCGATAACGATGGAAAAAATAACGGCCCCTAAGGCCCGGGCGACACCCATCTGGGGGCCGAGAACCGATGCGGTAAGTACGATGGCCAAGATGTTGATCGCAGGGCCGGCATAGAGAAAAGCGCTGGCAGGGCCAAGCCCTGCGCCCATACGATAGATGCCGGCGAAGAGCGGCAGGATGGTGCATGAGCAAACAGCCAGGATTCCACCGGAGACCGAAGCGACGCTATAAGCGAGGACTTTGTTTGCTTTGGGGCCAAGATATTTCATGACCGCTGCCTGGCTTACAAATACCCCGACTGCACCGGCAATAAAGAAGGCCGGTACCAGACAGAGCAAAACATGCTCCTGCGCATACCATTTGACCAGGTGGAGAGACTCCCACAGGGCGTTCTCCACTCTATGTGATTTCTGTAACCAGTCAACCGGAAGGAAGTAACAGGCGACAAAGACCGCAATGATCATCGCCAGAGGTTTCCATTCATTCTTCCAGTTCATGCGTTTATACCTTGGTGAAGATTGTCTGGCAGAAGCCTCAAGATGGTGTCAGACAAGCAACCTGTGCCTTTGCCTGTTCCGATAAAACCGACTCTACACAATCAAAAAAGTTCAGAATGCACGGCACCCGCAGCTGGTAGAAAACCTGGTTGCCGCGTTTGTCATCGATAACGATCCCCGCTTGCTTAAGTACCGAAAGATGCTTGGAAACGGTCGAGACATCCGCACCGATCATCTCCGTCAGGTCACAAACACAACGTTCACCCTGCTCCAGTTCTTCGAGAATGAAAAGCCTGCTTGGATGAGCCATTGCCTTGAGAACTTTCGCGCGGGCTTCGAGTATTGTTTTACGCTTTTGATACATGTTGCCTCCTTGACCTGTTTGGCATTATGGCCAAATAACCAAGCGTTTGCAAGGGTAATTGCAAATATTCTGAAGGTGGGTGTCGCTTAAGGGGAGAGAGAAGCTCGAGGCGCTGGGTAATCTGAGGGTATTTAGAAAAAAACAGCGCCTGAAATTTCAGGCGCTGTCTAATAATTGGCGGGAGTAGATGGGAATCGAACCCACCAGGGAGGGGATGCCTCCCCCATCGGTTTTGAAGACCGAGCGCGCCACCAGACTACGAACTACTCCCGTGTTTTAAAGTCTTATGATGTTACCAGCCTCTTCCAGAGCATTGACCAGTTCCAGCATGTTGGAAATTCTGCCAACGGCCAAAGTTTCTTTCACGTTGAAAAATTCCAGACACAGGCCACAAGAAGCAATGTCGACGCCTCTGTTTGCCAGTTCTGTTAGGGGCTCGATCACGTCTGAGCCTCCAAGCGTAAGTTTGACGCCGTTGTTGACGAAGTAAATGGCGTCGGGCGTGGTGTCCGACTCGATCAGAGTGAAAATAAAGTTCTTCATCAGGATCTGACCGAGTTTGGCATCGCCGCGTCCCATTTCGTCGGACGCAATAAAGATGACTGTCGGTCCGGGTTTGGTCGTGCCGACAATGGTTTTCTCCGGTGCTACGCCAGGAGTCAGGCTGATCTCAAAGGTCTCTTCAGCTTGAATGACGCTCGTTGTGTACCCAAGGCTTTTTGCCAGTCGCGTGACGTTATCTCTGGAGACATCATCATCAACCAGTACTTTAAGAGTACGGTCCGGATGTGCCAGCATCAACTTGCGGGTCTGTACGACCGGTTGAGGGCATTGCTGCCCGCGACAATCAAGTATTTCCATTCTGCCTCCTTGCAAAGCGACATCATAATAGTTGGATTATGTAATATTGACAAGGGCATTTAAGATT
>JAOUDB010000120.1 GCA_029859485.1 Desulfuromonadales bacterium
CAACAGCACACCGTCGTCAGGCACCCAGCCGTGGTGCGCTTGGATCGCCCGCAACTGGTCAACGATCAGCTCATGGGGATGAGCAATCGCCGCCGCCTTGGCCTTGAAGCTGTCGATCTGCTTTTGTGGTAAAAGTTCTTTCATTACAACCGACCAGCGTAACGCAAAGGCGCAAAGTTTAATGTATGGCGCAAAGAGAGTCTTTTCTCTTCATTGTTTTTCATAGCGTCTTTCTTTTTCCTTTGCGTCATTGTGTTAAAAAGCTACCTGTCCAAATCTGCCAGAATAAAATCAATCGCCCCCAAAACCATGATCAAGTCGGAAATCATCCAGCCCTTGGTGATCTTTGGGAAAACCTGCATGTGGGCAAAGCTCGGGGTGCGGATACGCAAACGATACGGAGTGTTGCCACCGTCGCTGACCACGTAGTAGCCGCATTCGCCCTTGCTCGATTCGATGCCGCGGTAACACTCGCCTCGTGGTGGCGTCAAGCCTCGGGTTACATTCATAAAATGATGAATCAGTGATTCGATATCTTTTTTGCCGGCATTCCGTTCCGGATAGACGTAGCGTAAATCGTTGCTCACGTAAGGTCCGCCCGGCATATCGGCCGCGGCCTGTTTGACGATGCGCAAACTCTGGCGCATTTCGTTGAGCCTTACCAGGTAACGAGCATAACTGCAGCCACCGGTTTCAGTGGGAATCTCGAAATCAAAGCGTTCGTAACCGGAGTAGGGCATCTTTTTGCGCAGGTCCCATTCCAGTCCGCAGGCGCGCAGGTTGGCACCAGACATCCCCCAGTCGATCGCTTCGTCAAGGGTCGTGGCGCCGATACCTTCGGTGCGCGCACGGAAGATCGGTCCGTTGGTCAACATGCGGTCGAGCTCATCGATGCGCTTGTCAAAATCGCGAGTAAAGATATCGACGGTCTGCTTCCAGCCATCGGGAAGGTCCATAGGCAAACCACCAACGCGCAGCCAGGCCGGGTGCATACGGCCACCGGTGATCTGCTCGATGATGTCAAAGATTTTTTCCCGCGACTCGAAGGTGTAGAAGACCGGGGTCATGGCACCGACATCATGAGCGAAGGTGCCGAGCCAGACCAGGTGGTTGGACAAGCGGAAGAGCTCGCAAAGCATCACCCGAATCACCTGGGCCCGCTCCGGGACCTCGACTCCGAGCATGGTCTCCAATGGCAACAGGTAAGCGAGGTTGTTCTGCACGCCGGAGAGATAGTCGATGCGGTCGGTGTAAGGGATATACTGGTTCCAGTGCTGCCGTTCAGCAATCTTCTCCGCACCACGATGGTGGTAACCGAGATCGACATCAACATCCTCAACCTCTTCACCATTGAGCTTGGCGACCAGGCGCAGAACGCCATGAGTTCCGGGATGGTGAGGACCAAGATTGAGAATCATGGTCTCATCGTCGACCCGCTCCATCTCTTTGCCACTGAAGAAGCTGTCCGCATCACGCGGCACCATCTTCATTGCCGCTTCCGGTGTGAAGGGCTCCATCTCGGTCGCGCGAGAGATATGGTCCTTGCGCAAGGGGTGCCCTTCCCAGTCATGGGACATGAGAATACGGCGCAGGTCGGGATGGCCTTTGAAATCGATGCCGAACATGTCGTAGGCTTCGCGCTCATACCAGTTGGCCGTGGTCCAGACGTCGGTGATTGAGGGTGCCGTCGGTGTTTCTCCCTGCAGGGGAACCTTGATGCGCAGGTAGCCGGGGTCATCGAAGGACAAGAGATGATAAACGAGTGTGAAATCGTGATCGGGACGTTGTTTCCGTGCGCGTTCATCGATTGCTGTCAGGTCTTCAAGGCGGCGGTATCGGGTCGGCGCCTGTTCCTTGAGGAAGCGCAGCAGCTGTGGAGCCGTCTCAGTGTCGGTCCAGAAGGTCGGCATATCTGCGCCCTTGGCGTCTTCACGTACTCGGTCACCAAAATGTTCATGCAGAGTTTTGCGCAGGTCGGGTGTTGAGGCGACGAAGTCAACGCGTGGTTGGTCTGGTCGCCATAACTCTTCAGCACGGCTGCCCCAGAAGCTCGGTGCCTGGGTGGATGTGCCGCGGTTAGGGCTGTTGCCGAAGCCTGGTCCACGGGTGTCGCGGCTCTTGCTGACGCCGTCTATCAGCAGTGGTCCGTCTGTCCCCTCGCTGCCGCCCTGCATGCCGAGCACCTTGCGGGCAGGTTGCTCATCCGCGGCGATCTTTTCCTGCAACATGATCAGGCCCTGCAGAAAGGCTTCCGGCCGTGGTGGACAACCTGGCACGTAAACATCGACCGGCAGCACCTGGTTAACACCCTGCATGACGCTGTAGACATCGTACATGCCGCCGGAGTTTGCACAACTTCCCATCGCCATAACCCACTTGGGGTTGGCCATCTGCTCGTAGACGCGCAACATGCTGGCGCCCATCTTTTTAAAGGGCGTTCCGGAAATGATCATCAGGTCGGCTTCACGCGGTGTGCTGCGCAAGACCTCGGCGCCGAAGCGAGCGATATCGAAGCGGGGCGTCATGCTGGTCATCATCTCCACGAAACAGCACGACAGGCCGAAAAACATCGGCCAGAGGCTGTTCTTGCGCCCCCAGTTGATGGCGTCGTCCAGGGTTGTCAGTATGACATTGGGAGGCAACTCTTCGCTCATGATGCGCTCCCTTGCGTCCTGCGCTGATCATTCTGGACCCTGCGCCGCTCACGCTGCGCTCGCGGTTCCCAGTCGAGTCCACCGGTTTTCCAGATATGGACCAGACCAAGAAAAAGGATGAAGATGAAAAAACAGACGTGGGCATAACCAGACCAGCCGAGCCGCTCGTAGGCAACCGCCCAGGAGGCGACAAAGAGGACCTCGACATCGAAGATAACAAAGAAGATCGCAACCAGGTAAAAGGGCACCGGGCCTTTAAGCCGGGCATTGTCGAGAGGCAGAATGCCCGACTCGTAAGGCTCCTGCTTCTGTCGCGAGCGGGTCTTGTGGCCAAGCCCCCAGGAGAGCAGCAAAAGAACCGCAACCAGGAAAATGGCTATACCACTATAGATTCCCAGAGCCAGGTAAGACTCGAAATTGGGTGGCGTCGCCATCAGCTGTGAGGGGTCTGTCGCAGGTGACATATGCTTAGTTAAGTAACCTTCTGAAAAGAGGGAACAAACCTATCGTCAATTATCATTGAAGTCTCGAATCAGACTAGCATAAAAATGGGTCAAGTCCACCTTTTGGCGGGAGATCAAAGCCCATCCCGTGCCGTCTCTATCGCTGCCCTTGCCAGGGCGTCGCAGCGCTCGTTTTCAGCATGGCCGTCGTGCCCCCGTACCCAGCACCACTCAACCTCGTGAGGGTCGGTCAATTCCAGCAGGCGCTCCCAAAGATCACGGTTGGCCACCGGCTTCTTCTGGGAATTTTTCCAGCCGCGCTTGACCCAACCATCAATCCACTCGGTCATACCCTTTTTTACATACTGTGAATCGGTGGTCACCCTGACTTGACAGGGTCGCTTCAAGGCTTCCAGACCGGCGATCGCACCGATCAACTCCATGCGGTTATTAGTGGTCTCCGGGTCATAACCGGAGAACTCTTTTTCATAATTGCCACAGCGCAGAACAGTTCCCCATCCACCCGGGCCCGGGTTACCGGAGCAGGCGCCGTCGGAGAAGATTTCCACCAATTTCTCTGCAGGTTTACTCATACTTGCCATGTTCCAATCTGAAAAGATGGTCATAAAATTACGAGAGCATCCTAACACAGCTTTTTTTGCAATTCAGCCCTGTAAAACCGGTATACAAATTAAAATCCCACAAGAACAATGAGGCAAAGCTAATTGTCGTGTTCCTGTTGCAAAGGATATGCAGAAACACCCGGACAGGAGAAAAAACAAAAACCCCTCTACAACAAAGCAGAAGGGCCAACATCTCCGGGGCAAACTGACCCCGGCATCTTTACCGCCATCAGCAGTTTTGCACTGTAAAGAAACAGCAAATAAATGTCAACTGAATTGTATACTGTATACAAGCTAAGACTGCCAGGGCGACTCATATCTGATCAACCCAGAAGCACCTCAATTCTTGCGTTACAACATCAGCCAACATCAGTAAATTCTCAGGCTGAACATCGACAACCTTGACAACAGGCTTGAACCGACTGCTGCTTGGCATCAAGCCTTCCAGCAGATTGGTGCGCTGATAAAGCCAGGCACTGTTCAACATGCAAGGGAAAGTGTCCGGGAACAAAGCCAGATAGAAGATATCGGCTTCAACCAGATCTTGAAAAAAATGTGACCCAAAAGAAAGTTCAGGCATCAGGTCCCCTTCAGCAAAGGCAACTTCACCGATGGCAGCCATATTGTTTATCTCCGAAAACTTGACCGGAACTCCCAGCGACGGTGTTGAAGTTCCCCAACGCCCCGGACCGAGCAGCAGAGTCGGTTGTTGTTCGCGATCCTTAATGCGTCGATTAAGACGGCCAATCAAGCGAGCAACTTCATGTTTATCAGAGAGTGACAACTGTGAGTACCGTTTGGCATCAACCCAGATTATCCGTTTAATCGGTATTGCCGTATTGCCACCCATAAAGCCGCCATCAGCACTAAAGAAGACCTTTTCCGGTTCGATCTCCTTTGGAATACTGATTCGTTTTTTTAACCCCTTGGTCTGCAGTGGCCGGCATTGCAGTAGATTAATTTTGGACGCGCCATTCTTTGTTTTGTTAACGGTAAATTCTATATCAACAGGGTACTGATAAGCTTTTTCGAGGGTTTTGAGCAACAGCTGCATTCTCACAGGGAAGTCCGTTTTTTTCAGCAGGTGCTCAAAGGTCAGGAGCCAGACATCTTGAGCCGGTCGGCCGCGCTCTTTTAATCGGGAAATAGTTTCCTGGTCCGGAACACCATAACACTCCAGGTTCAGGTCAATGCCTTCACTGACCAGGTGAAACAGTGGCAGAGATTGCAGGTCATTCTCGCTGATATTGACCAGATCGACATCCTTCTGGGAAAATCGGCGAATATCTTCATAGCCTTTAAGTGGCAGCTTCATCGGCTCGTCAAGAGCGACAATCCTTGGATAATCACCCTCGACCCGATCAACCGCACGTGTGCCAAGCCCAAGAACCAGCCGCAGCATACCGGCTTTCGGATCCATATGCTTGTCCCAGACAAAGGTATTATAAGAAATGCCGACACCGGCCAATTCCGGGAAGTAATAATTTTTATGGTAAGAGCCGGAAACGCGCTGAACAAGAAGGCCCATCTGCTCCACCTGTTGATCAAGACCGCGTTGCTTGCGATAGGTCAGGGCGTCTTCGCTCATGGTGCTGGAGAAAACTTTGCGAACGGCATCTTCAAAGGCATTGTATCGATCTTCCGGCGAGCCCTGGTTGGCACAAAAGAAACTGTCGTATTTGCCGGCAAAAGCGTTGCCAAAGCCGTCTTCCAGCAACGAACTTGAGCGGACAATAATCGGATATTGCCCGTAATAATCGAGCATGCTCATAAAATCTTCCCGCAACTGTTCCGGGAAAGAGCCTGTCAACATCTTCTGATGGAGTTCGGCACCGGCTTCGAAATAGCCTTCCGGAGTTTTCTGGGCCGCATAGAGCTCCCACCAACCGTTATTAACAATATAAGAGTAATAAACGTTTGACCCGACAAAGAAAGAGTCATGCTGCTCCAGTCGTTCTGACCAGTCCGCATCCGGCTGGGTTTCCAGAATACGCCGCGCCAGCAGCATACCGACCGCCTTGCCGCCGATAAACCCGGTGCCAATCATGCGCGCTTTGTAGGAAAGCAGATCGCTGAGTGTAAAATAGCGCCGTGCCAGGTTGAGAATATTGTCTTCGCGACCAATCAGGTGACGACAAAGATGCGCCACCATTTTTTCCTGCTCCTCCTGCGAGACATTTTCAGAATTCAGTTCCTCAGCTTGCAAAAAGAGGCGATGCCAGTGGTCGAGACGACGACTGCCGGCATCCTGAACCTGGCGATAGGCTTTAGACAGAAGCTCGGTTGCTTCAAGGCTGTTGGCAAGGGGGACAAAGCTGTCACCGGTCTGTCGATGTGGCAGGAACATGGTCGGGGAATGTCGCTCCCAGACCTTGAGCGGGTGAACATATCGCTGCCCTTCACGGTTGTGCAGTTCAAGCAGAACCTGGGTCGTCTCGCGAATGCGGGCGATGGTTTTGTGGGCATGACGATTGCGCAACAGGGCGAAGTAAGCCACCGTATCAAGCTTGAACAGGTAAGGGCAGGTGACGTGGAAAAAGTTGGCTATCATGTGATCGGTGACCCAAGCTGACAGCAGGTCAGAGAGGCAATCGAAGACGTAGAAGGCACCAACACCTTTTTCGGTGGCAACTTCGTGGATGGAACAGGCAAAAGTCTCGAAACCTTCGCGCGGATCGAGCACATAAGTTTCAACTGGCAATTTTGGGTCAATCACAGGGGGGTGCTGACCAAAGCGGAAATAGATAACCTCTCGTTTCTCGGCAAGGGCCTGCTTTACGTAGGGCGTGACGAAATACTGATAATCTTCAATGCTATCAACCTTCCAGACGACGTTGTCGCCCATCCTCAAACCGTCAAGGATTTCATCAAGACCATCGAAACCAGTTGTCACCCATCTGTCGTTCATGGACTTCCCCTTTAAGCTTTCATCAAGAGACTGAACCGCTGAAGCCTTTTCGGAACAGCAAAATCACAGGAGAACCTTGGCCCCCTTCTGACCGGGCGTCGTCATTGCGCTCTTAAACTTGGCGTTTGTCGGAATTGCTGCATAAGACAAAGGAATTATAACCCAAACAAAGTTTGTAAGTATTTAACGCACCAAAAGTAGGCGCTTTAGACGAAGGCGCAAAGGGGTAGAGAAAGCCCGCAAAGAAAACCACTTCAAAAAGCGAGAATAGTCACCCTTTGCGCCTTTCTTGGCTTTTCTTAGCGTCTTTGCGTTGATCTTTTGATTTCTGCCTGTACCGTTTTGGTGTAAAGACGCATCCCTTTGTTTGGATTATAGACATTTAAAACAGCAGGGCCGGCAAAGTTATTACCGGCCCTGCTTAACCTCTGTTCGGGTCAAACCACGCCGAAAGCAACCATCGCCTTGGCAACACGGATAAAGCCAGCGATATTTGCGCCGTTGACATAGTTACCCGGAGTTCCGTATTCGATCGAAGTTTCGTAGCAGAGTTCATGGATGTTGTGCATGATTTCCTGCAGACGCTTCTCCGTATGATCGAAAGTCCAGGAGTTACGCTCGGCGTTCTGCTGCATTTCCAACGCTGAGGTTGCAACACCACCAG
>JAOUDB010000604.1 GCA_029859485.1 Desulfuromonadales bacterium
GCTTGATTCTCCGACTCACCACCAGTAATCTTTTGTACCAGATCGGCCTTCTGTCCAGAAAGCTTCAGCATATACAGAATACCCCGGTCGCCAAAAAGAGCGAAACCAAGAAGAAGCACAACCAACACCAACGGCCAGAAGTTAAGACGCCCCCCATCGGGGTGCGAAGCTTTAGCAGGGCTTCCTGCCATAATAAACCCCTAATACTGAGACACAGTTAACAGAATCGAAACAGTTATCAATAGGATTGTTCCATCAAATCATATTAAAAATCAAGGTTTTTCACACACAGGCTCATGTAGGCAATTAACATTGCGTTGCTATCGGAGGTTCACAAATATCAGCACAATAAGAAAAGGCCTGCCGGAAGGCAGGCCTTTGGTAACAATTTCAACTGACCTAGTCGACTGTCAGTTGCTTCTTGAACTTCGCCAGTTTGGCCTCGCCGACACCCTTCACCGAAGTCAACTGGCCCACGGAACTGAAGGGCCCATGCTCGATGCGGTAATCAACGATACGCTCAGAAAGTGCCGGACCAACGCCCGGAAGCGATTGCAGTTTTTCTGCTGTCGCCTGATTAAAGTGAATGGTTTCAATAACCTGATTTGCAGCAGGGTCATTAGCGGCAAGGGCAGTCGCCGGTGCAAAAGCGATCGTGCTGACGACAGTTAAAAGGACGAGCGTTGACAGATAACGTTTCATTACACTTCCCTCCAAAACAAAACAAAAAAAACCCGATGTGGGCATAACATCCTGCAGTCCCTTTTTACAACACCTCCCCTCCGGGTCATTATCACCGCCCAACCCGGCTCACAACGAGCCCCATCGGATGGTTGGCAAACTCTGACGGAGGTAACAAACTTCTAACATTTGTCTAACGATCAACAGCTTATTCAATATCCTTATCGACACCCTCGGCAAAACCTATGGGAGGAAGACCAGCCAAAACGAAAGTAAACCCTATCTCGTGATCATTATCCTCGTCTTCCAGATATCGCGTTTTGTAGGACAGTATGATGCTCCAACATTTCGATCGGTACTCGAAACCAACAAAGTCTTCAAGAGCACGATTTTCCTGAAAATCGTATCTTTCCTTGAATCTGACGTAAAGCGGTTGCAGAATTGAGGTGTCCAGCTGGAACTCCACGTAGTCCGTAGCAACTCCGGCGAAATCTGCATCTTTGTAGGTATAACTAGCACTAACAGCATTCCCCGAATCATCCCTGAGAGTCGAACCAGCATTCAGAGTATTAAATCCTGAATCACCGTAGACGGGGATTATACTTTCAGCATTAAGGGAAAAATTCTTAACCGGCGTAAAATCCATCTCCACGCGCAGGTCTGAGAATGGGCGATTTTTCACGAGACTATCAGGTAGACCGTCTTCGATATAAGCTTGAGGTTCATCTATATTATAGCTCTGAGATAAACGCAAATAGAATAGATCACGGTACAAGCTTGAGCCATCCGCCGCTTGGCCTCGTGCTGTAAGACGATTGACCAGTGCGTAAGTAACATCGTTCCGAGAGGCAACCCGATCACGTAGATCAAAGAGAGGTAAGCTACCCTGCTCTTCATCCGGGACATAAGTGTAAGTCACGGTTGGTTCGATGCTGTGCTGGATGCGATCAGACCCCAACAGGTTGACATCAAAGCTCTTAACCAGGCGGGAGGATAGAGCTAGAGAGACTTCAGGAATAAACTTTTCAGTTTCAGTAACATCGGTGCTGTAAAGCCGTTCGTAGAAGGCAACTTCCGGAGTGACTTCAAGCCACGAACCTGGCTTGAATACCGCTGAAAGCGATGGCCTCAAGTAAAGCCTCTCGCCCCTTTCACCTTCATCGCGCCAAAAGCGGGTAGCATAGCTTTCAAGACCCGCATAAAAAGCAGTGTCACCAAGACGATAACGTGGCAAACCAAGCCCCAGTTCCGGAAGGGTTTGCAGGGTGGTGTCGTTGTCTGATTCCAGGTCTTTGATGTAGCGTGCAAAACCATTAACATTAAGCTTTTTCCAATTACGATGGAGCTTCAAAGTAGAAACCGTCTTATCACGGTTATAATCCGCTGCGAACTCTCCAAACTCTTCAAAGAAGAGTTTTTCATCAGTATATTCAACATCAGCAAGAAAACGCCAACCACCAGGGAAATTGCCGCTATGTTTCCACCTGTA
>JAOUDB010000121.1 GCA_029859485.1 Desulfuromonadales bacterium
TTTAATTTATGCCTGAACTCCCAGAAGTAGAAACTACCCGCCGCGGCATTGAGCCGCTGGTTGCCAATAAGGTTATCGCGAAGGTCCTGATTTACAACGGTTCCTTGCGTTGGCCTGTTCCCCGGGAACTGATAAGCCTCTTGCCTGGCCAGAGAATAGGTAGTGTTGGCCGGCGTTCCAAGTACCTGCTTTTTGCCTTCTCGTCAGGCACCATGATCGTGCACCTCGGCATGACCGGACATCTGCGGGTCGACTCCATGCAAACAGAAAAACGTAAGCATGATCATGTCGAAATCATTTTTACCGATGGCACTGCCTTGCGTTACAACGACCCTCGGCGTTTTGGCTCCATCCTCTGGACCCTTGACGATCCGCTACAACATGTTCGTTTGTCAGCCCTAGGGCCGGAACCGTTCGATCGCAAATTCAATGCGTCCTATCTCCATAAACTGTCACGTAACCGAAAAGTTGCGGTCAAGCAGTTTCTGATGGATGCTCACGTTGTGGTCGGCGTAGGTAATATCTACGCCAGTGAAGCGCTCTATCGCGCCTGCATTGCTCCCGCTCGACCTGCTGGTAAAGTCAGTAAGGCTGCCTACGAACGCTTGATTCATGCCGTAACAATCATTCTTTCAGAAGCAATTGCTGCAGGGGGCACCACGATCAAGGATTTCGCAAACAGCGAAGGTAAACCAGGATATTTCACGCAGGAACTACGTGTTTACGGGCGGGCAGGGCAGAAGTGCAAAGCTTGTGATACGCTCGTCAAACAGATCAAACTCGGGCAGCGCTCAACTTTTTACTGCCCCAGTTGTCAAAAGTAACTGCACCTTATAAACAATCAAAGACGGAGTCTCCATGGACGGATTCAATTTCATCATCCCTTACACCGTTCGCGTCGTCGATGTTAACTACGGCGCACACGTTGCGAACTCCGCCGTGCTGAATTTTTTCCAGGATGCCCGTATCGCCTACCTGAAAAGGCTCGGTGATTACTCGGAAATGAATATCAGCAAGGGTTGCGGCATCATTCTTCCGGAAGCCCATGTTAAGTATCTGGCCGAAATGTTCCTCGGTGATGAGCTGGTGATCGGGGCGAAGATCACCAATGTCGGCCGCTCGTCATTTACTATGTGCTACCGGATAGAGCGAGATGGCGTAGCAATGGCAGAAGGGGAGACGGTACTGATCTGCTTTGATTATGAAAAGCGAAAACCAAGACGTCTTGATGCGGTTTTTAAAGAGAAGGTTGCCGCCTTCGAGTCCTAGTTACTGGTAACCCTGTGAGCGCTGGGAATACGCTGAACGGCCAACAGGGAAACCATGCTGAAAATGGCACCGACGACGAAAGGTATGCGGTAATCAACCATCCAGAGGGCTCCACCGATAACCGGCATGACCACGGCCGCAATGTGGTTGATGGTGAAGCCGACCGCCATGCTCGGAGCTATGTCCTGTGGGTCTGCGACCTTCTGGAAGTAGGTGCGGATCGCGATTGAGAAATTGAAGAGGATATGATCGAGGATGTACATCACCACAATCACACCTTTTATATCGATGAAAGCATAAACCAGGAATATGGCGATCAGGCCGCCATATTCAATGGAAAGAACCCGACGTTCACCGAAACGAACGATGGCGCGACCGATAAGCGGGCTTAAAAAGAAGTTGACCGCGTTGTTGGCAACGAACAGCAGGGTGATCTCGGTGACCGTACACTCGAAAACCTTCACCAGCAGGTAAACCGAAAAGGCCATGAAGATCTGACGCCGGGCGCCGGCCATAAAGGTGAGAAAGTAGTAGAGAGAGTATCTTCGCCGGAGGATCATCTTGCGATGCTGTGGCACCAGATTCCGGTGAGTCGGATCTTGCAACAATCCCCATATCCCCGCAACAGCGACCAAACTCCCCACCAACAAGAACATGACCTTGTAACTGAACGCCAATCCCATCAGGAACAGAAGTAAACCAACAAGGATGCTGGTCGCTGCGGCAAGGCTACGCAGCCTGCCGAAGATCAAAGGTGATGTGGCATTGTCAAAATACTGCAGCGTCAGCGATTGGTTGGTTGTTTCGTAATAGTGAAAACCGAAGCTCATGATCAGAGTGGTGATGATCAAGCCGATGAAACTGGGGAAGAACCCTGTCAAAGCCGTGCCGATGCCGAGAAAGATTACGGAGAGGGCTGAAAGACGATGCTCACGGATCACTAGCATGACGAAAACAGCGAGCAGGGCCAGAAAACCAGGAATTTCACGCACCGAACCGATGACGCCGACCTGAAAACCGTCGAGGCCGGCAATCTCAACAGCGAAGTTGTTGAACAGGATCATCCAACACTGCAGGCCAACGACCGAAGCCGCGGTTTGTACAATCAGAAAGCGCAGCATGGGGCGCTGTTCACTTTTTACCATTCTTTTGACCTTTCGGATGCGCAGGCTAAACAGTGGGTAGTGTGCGTCAGGTTCTGACAAAAGATAAAGAGAAAATATCCACTAAATATTGAAGAGGGAGAATTTCTTTAAAGCTTGCTTCGATTGACTATCCAAGGATTCGCTGCGAGGGGATCAATAAAAAGTGTTCTGGATGGAGGCATTATTGCTAATTGTAAGTTATGAGGAGTGCATTTACTAAGGACAATAGAATCAATTGACCTCGATTACTCTGTAGACGGTTTTGCCTTTTTGTCCTCCCACATTGTTTTGGCCGCTCAGTTGACTGAATCGCGAAATTACTTACAACCTCTGTTTTACGAGAAATTCTATTAAGGACTGCCTTGATGGTCATAGTTGTGTGGGTTAAAGATACCGAAACCTCTAAAAGAGCAATTGACGATCGGATTCAAATTCCATGATTTCCCCGCAAACGGGATCTGTAAACTTGACCCGACGGGCGATCAATTGTAAAGGGTTGCTCAGATTGTCTTCCTGCTTGTCCAGCAGCTCGGGGTAATAGCGGTCATGCATGATACGGAATCCCAGCCCGCTCATATGGACCCTTAACTGATGTTTCTTGCCTGTGATCGGGTAGAGTAGAAAATGTGCTTTGTTGTCGCGGCATGACACCCGTTTGATTCTGGACCTGGCGTTCACAACGCCTGGAACCACCTTGCTGCGGAACCAGATGTCATCGTCAACCAGCCTGTTCTCAACAGTCCAGTCCTTACTCTCAGGGCAAAAAGATACTTCGGAAAGCGCTTCATAGGTCTTTTCGATTGTTCCGGACAGAAACAGTCCTCCGTAGAGTCCACGTGTTTCCTTGTTCATGGAAAACAGCACCAGGCCCGAGGTCTCACGGTCGATCCTGTGCAAGGGGACCAGGCTGCTGTTGCCCGTTTTTCGGCGCAAGCGATTGAGCAGGCATTCGTTGACATAAGGGCCTGATGGCGTAACGGGCAGAAAAGGGGGTTTACAAGCAACCAGGAGCTCATCATTTTGAAAGAGGATCTTCTCCTGTAAAGGAATCAGTGGCTCCTCTGCGACCTCCCGGTAATAAAACAGTCTCTTCTGAGGGACATAAGGCGTTTCTAAAGTGATCGGTGCTCCGGCATCGTCGAGGACTTTGCCGTTGAGGATGCGTTCTTCCCACACAGCCATGCCGACCTTGGGGAACCTTTGCATCAGGAACTCCAGGATCGCAGGGTAGGGCTTGTCAATAAAGGGCAAGCTGAGGCGTGATGGGTGTTTGGCAATCCCCATTTAAGTGTAATTCCTTATCTTGATGCAGGGTTTAAAGACATGCTCTTGTCCAGGGCTCTAGTGCGGATACAGTGGTGGCAGCTTTTTGTAGTTCTCAGCTTTCGTCGCCTTTTGTTGTACCTCTTGCACTGCTGCGCTCAGCCCATGGCTATCCCAATCGTTGCTCTCGCGGCTGTAAAGACTTCTGCTGAACAGTTCCAGTTTCTGCTTGAGTGGTTCGCCGCAGAGAGCCGCCAGTTCTTCTAGATTGCCGGGCCGCTGCTTCGGGAAGAGGGCAGACCCCCAATCGAGCATTGCACTGCGAATGAGCGCCGGGTTGCCCGAGGCAAGGGCTTGATCTAATCTCTTTCGTGCTGTCTTGAGGTCCGGTCTATCTTCTTGCTGCTCCTGTTTGTTCTCCTGATTCCGCTTCACCAGTTTCCCCTTGACGATAAACAGCAGCGTCAACAACCAACCGCCACCGAGCGCCATACTCAGCCAGGGCCAAAACCGTTGTTCTTCGGGCGTTGGTAAGGTGGGAACTTCCACCCGTGGTTTGTCTTCTTGCGGCAAAGGCTCTTGTTGTGGAACCGCAGGCGGAGTGGCGGTGACAGCAGGTTGGTTTGTTGCCGGCAGGACCTCAACGTCCAGCGCCGGTAACCGCGCTTGATGCCAGCGCTCATCGTCCAGGTCCCACCAGTCGATCTTGATCTCAGGCAGGCGGAGTGTGCCTGGACGGGTCGGCACGAGGGCCAGCTTCTCCTGCAGGATGCCGAGCACACCGTTCTCTTTTAACCGGTCCTCTCGTTTTGGCTGGTCAGGATAGCTTCTAAAGCCGTCAGGAACGTCAATTTTCAGAGCAGGCAGTTGTGCCGCGGGCACGCCCATGGCGCGCAAGGTAATCGTTCTGGTTGCCGGTTCACCAACGGTTAGCCGCGGAGGATTTTGCCAGTCGTCTTCCAGCTGCAGTTCTCTGGCCGGCAGCCAACTGCGTCCTTCGGATTCTGCCGCCGGCAGCACCTCAATGTTGATTTCTTCAGAGCTCCTACGGATCTGCCTGGTTCTCTGGTTAAAAGGGTCTAGGCTGCGTCGGCCACCATCTGCGACCTGTGCAGTAAAGCGTACCGGCGGAATTTTTAGCTGGCCACTTTGTTGCGGGAAAATAAGATAATCGCGTTCGAAAACCCGATAAAGTACGCCATCGCGCTCGGTTTCATAGTTGCGATCCTCGCCGAGCTTCTGTACCACCGCTTCAATACCGACTGGCTCCGGTTCACTGAGGCTGGCCTGCAGGAAATTGAGACGGGTGAGCAGCTTGACCTTATAGAGAACCTGTGATTGCACCCACACCTTGTTTGGCTCGGTGGCAACTTCGAGAAGCAGATCATTCGCACCGGCCAGGGTGTTGCTCTTTCCGGCTGGCAGGACCTCAATTTTGATCGGTTTGCTGCAATCGCTGCCAACGCAGAGGGCCGGGATCTCTTTGCTGCCGGCGCTGCGTGCCATTAGGGTAAGGCTCCAGACCGTTGAGCGACTGAAGTCTCCGTTGATAATTTGCATCTGCGAAGACTGGGAGCGGCCCAGCAGCTCGAAATTCTGTTCCAGTACGCTTAAATCCGGATCGCCGTCAAGGCTGCCGTCTGCCCGCAGCTCCAGGTTGAAACTTTCATCCAGCCCAACCCGGGTCCGGTCAGGAATAGCCTTAAGCTGGGCGGAAAGACTTAACGCCGGGTTCAGTACCAGTAAAAGTAACAGGATCAGGAGAGTATAGATGTGTCGCATTACCATGGTTTGTCACTCGTTTGTCGCTCTTGTCGTTGGCGGTATTGGTAGAGAAATTTTCGGCGCAGCAGTCCACCCGGATCATCTGGAATGCGTTGCAGCCACTGCTGGGTCGCTCGCTGCTCCTCCGTAGAGGCTTGGCTATCCATCGCCTCGGCCGCTTCTGCGGACGCTTGTTCAGATTTCTGCTGTTCCTGCTGTGCCGTTTGAGCTTCCGGCTGTTGTTGCCCGGATTCTTCAGTCTCTGAATTGTCTGAGTCTACAGGCTTCTGTTCCTGATTCGGAGATGATGGTGCTCCGTCCTCCTGAGTTGAATCAGCATCGGACTGTTTATCCTTCTGATCAGAACCGGACTCCGACTGTTCTGAGGAGGAGTCACCGTCCTGCGGTGACGATTCGCTGTTTTCTGAAGCCGATTCATCGTTCTGCGATGAAGGCTCGTTGTCTTCAGATGAAGACTGTTGTTGCTGTTGCTCAAGAGCGTCTTCGACCAGATGCTTGTTAGCCAAAGCATCCTGGTCTTTAGGGTTGAGCTTTAAGGCTTCATCGTAGGCGCTGATTGCTTCGGCCAACTGTCCGCTCCTGGCTAGCGCGTTGCCCCGATTGTACCAGTCATCTGCGCTCTCTGCCTGCTCCAGCAACTTGGCGGCTTCAGCGTAGTTGCCGTTCCGGTACTGAGCGCTGGCCTGCCAGCGCGGGTCTTGGAACTGCTTTGCTGCGTTTGCATAGTCTTTTTCTGCAAAAGCCTGAGCGCCCTGCTGATCAGAGCGCTGCCAGAGCTGTTGCCAGTCAAACGCTTGCGCCGGTTGAGTCAGCAAGGTGCAGAAGATGAAAATTGTCAACCAGCCGCGTCGGAAAGCGCATGCGGTCAGTAACAGCAACGGCCAGAGCAGCCAGACACCGGCTTCTTTCCACTGGTCGCCAAGCTGTTCACTCCGCTGCTGGTCGATTGCTAGCTTGCTTTGTAAAGAGGCCGCCAGCAACAGTTTTAAATCCTGATTGTCGACCCGGATGGTCTGGTAAATACCGCCACCGGCTTGTGCAAGTTCGCGCAGCGCTGCAGGGTTGAGCCGCGGCAAAACAACTTGCCCGTTGCTGTCTTTGAAAAAACCACCGTCCTTGAGAGGGATCGGCGCGCCCGCTTCTGTACCGATGCCGAGGACTGACAGACGGTATCCGCTCTGCTGCAGGCGCTTGGCCACACCCAGTGCTTTGCCTGGTTGATCGTCGTCAGTGACCAGCAGCAGATCTCCTTTTGCCAGCCCGGCTTGTTGCAACAAGCGTTGTCCCTGCTTGATGGCCAGGTCCGGGCGACTGCCAAGGACTGGCATCAGGCCTGGCTCCAGGCTGTCGAGCAGCGCTTCGATCGTCTTGCTGTCATCGGTCAATGGAGTCACGGTGAAGGCGTCACCGGCAAAGACCACCAGGGCTGTTTGCCCCTCCCGACGCTGACGAAGGATGTCGGTGATCTTCAACTGAGCCCGTACTCGTCGATTCGGCTTGAGATCAGCAGCATTCATGGACGCTGAAAGGTCGAGCAGAATCACCAAGGCTGAATTCTGGCGAAAAAGTGGCTGCGGCAGGCGCTCCCAGGTCGGCCCTGCCAGGACGATGATTGCCAGCAACAGCGTGATCATGATCAGGTGAAGCGGCCAGTTGCGGCGTCTTTGAGAGCGACCAAGCAGCAGGTAAGGGAGCAGCTGAGGATCGCAGACCGCCTGCCAGTTGCGGCTACGCAATTGTTGTCGCCAAAGCCAGACCAGCAGCAAGGCCGCTGGTAACAGAAGCCAGAACCAGTCCGG
>JAOUDB010000122.1 GCA_029859485.1 Desulfuromonadales bacterium
ATGCAGCTTTTTGGCGACATCGACCGGTGGCGCGCTGGCATAGGCCACAGGTGCGATGACCTTGGCGCCGGCCGCGGTCAGTTCGGTCGGAATCAGATCTCGGGCAAGAAACGCCTTGGGATAGAGCAGCCGTTTTCCTGAAACATGATCCTTGAGGAGGGCGACCACCCCTTCTGCACGGTAATCCTGCGGAATCAGGTCTGCGGTGACGCCGCGCTCGACAAGGGCTTCAGCGCTCTTGGGTCCGACGGCCACCGTCTGTATGGCAGACAAGGCTTGAGGGTTGCGACCTTGCGCGACCAGGCGGTCAAAGAACGCGTTGACTGCGTTGACCGAGGTCAGGATTAGATAGTCAACCTGATCGAGTTCAGCGATGGCCTGGTCGAGCTCAACAAAGGAGGCGGGCGGAATGATCTCTATGGTCGGGACCACAACAGGGTCGACACCGATCTCAGCCAGCGCCACCGTCAGGGCTGTCGCCTGGTCAACCGCGCGGGTGACCAGAACTTTTTTCCCTGATGGGGAGGTCTTTTCAGACGTCCTCTTTGTCAACATTGAAAGTCTCGTGCTGGTAGACCTCGTTGAGAATCTTGCCGGCACCCTGGATGAGCAGGTCTTCTCCGAGTGAGGCGCCCATTTTCTCAGCATCGTTGACGGAGCCGGAGATGGTTTTCTTCAGGCATTGCACACCTTCACAGTCGGCAACGAAACCGGTCAGGGTGAGGGCTTCACCTTCTACGGTGCCGTGACATGCGATCGGTACCTGGCAACCACCTTCAAGTGTTTTGAGGAACGAACGTTCGGCGCGGACAGCCCAGTCGGTTTCGGCGTGATTGAAGAAATCGATCAGCGCGTTGGTCTTGTCATCGTCAATCCGGCTCTCAATGCCGAGGGCTCCCTGACCGATGGCAGGGATCGAAACATCGACCGAGAGGTACTCGCCGATCTGCTTGGTATAGCCGAGACGGTGCATGCCTGCTGCAGCCAGAATGATGGCGTCGAGGTTCTCATCGGTCAGCTTTTTGATGCGGGTCTGGACATTGCCGCGGATATCGACCATCTGCAGGTCGGGGCGAATGTGCAGCAGTTGCGCTTTGCGGCGCAGGGCGCTGGTGCCGATACGGGCACCCTGAGGGAGATCTCTCCAGGTTTTCACGCCGGGGCGCAGAATGACGATATCGCGGCAGTCTTCACGCTCGGTGATGCAGCGAAGGGCCAGTCCTTCAGGGAAGATGGTCGGTACGTCTTTCATTGAATGCACGGCGATGTCGATCTCGCCACGCAGCATCGCTTCTTCAATCTCCTTGACGAAGAGGCCTTTGCCGCCGACCATTGCCAGGGGAACATCGAGGATCTTGTCGCCCTGGGTTTTGATCTTGGTCAGGGAAACTTCCATCTCGGGGTAACGGTTTTCCAGCTCTGATTTAACCCACTCTGCCTGCCAGAGTGCCAGGGCGCTGGCGCGAGTGCCGATGCGCATTTGCTGTTTAGCCATCTATCTAACTCCTTTATGCCTGGTCAGGATCGTCCAGGGGTTTGATTTCTTGATCATCGTTTGATGGTGCGGGGAGATCGAAGAGTGTGCGTATGGCGTCGACATAGTCTTCACCGCTCATATCATTCTGCGAATTCTTCAGGATCGCCGTCGGTTTGTGCAGGATCTTGTTGATGATTGCTCCGGCCATCGCTTCGATGCTCTTGCGCTGCTTGCCTGTGAGGTCCTTGAGGTTGCCAAAAGTTTTTTCCAGCTCCTGCTGGCGAATCTCGTCAAGCTTGCGACGCAGAGCAATGACTGTTGGTTTGACTTCGAGGTTGCCAAGCCATAGGTGGAACTGGCCAATCTCCTGTTCAACGATCGCTTCAGCCTTGCCGGCTTCTTTCTGGCGTTCCTTGAGGTTGGCCTGAACGACTCCCTGGAGGTCGTCGACGTCGTAAAGATAGGTGTTGCTTATGTCGTTGACCTTGGGGTCGATATCGCGCGGTACGGCGATGTCGATCAAAAACATCGGACGGTTCTTGCGACGCTTGAGGACTTCTTCCATCTGGCGCTTGCCGAGGATAAAGTTCGGCGCGCCGGTCGAGGTCATGATGATGTCGACTTCGGCAAGATGATCGACAAAGCTGTCGAAGGGAACGGCCTTGCCGTTAAACTCGGCGGCCAGCTTTTCCGCTCTTTCAAAGGTTCGGTTGGTGACCAGAACTTTTGAGATGCCGTTGGCGACAAAATGGCGGGCCGCAAGTTCACACATCTCTCCGGCGCCGATGATCATGACGCCCTTGTTGTCGATGCGATCAAAGATCTTGCGCGCCAACTCTACGGCCGCAAATGAGACCGAGACAGCGTTACTGGCGATCGCAGTTTCGGTGCGGACCCGCTTGGCGACAGAGAAGGCTTTGTGCAGGAAACGGTTGAGGATGAGCCCGGCGGTTTTGAACTCGGCGGCATAGCCGTAGGCGGTCTTGATTTGGCCGAGGATTTGCGGCTCACCCAGAACCATCGAGTCGAGGCTTGAGGAGACGCGGAAGAGGTGACGGATCGCTTCCTCTCCCTGATAGTCGAAAAGGTTCTCGTTGATCTCTTCCGGGGAGACTTCGTGGTATTCCGCCAGGAAACGACGCAACTCGGCGATCGCAGCATCCGGTTCCTTGGTGACGGCACAGAGCTCAACCCGGTTGCAGGTCGAGACGATCAGCCCTTCGGTGATGGTGGGCAGCTCGAGCATCTGCCGCAACGGCCGTTCCATGGCCGTTGGCGCAAAGGCGAGTTTTTCACGAATTTCTACCGGCGCTGTTTTATGGCTCAGGCCGATTATGACGATATGCATGGCGTTATCCTCTCCGTCTTTCGCTATTGCCCCGTAAAGTTACGGAAGCTGTGTTCCCCGGAGAGGAACATGTTGACGCCAAAGAAGGTGAAGAGCAGCAAGCAGAAGCCAATGATGGCGACGATGGCCGCCCGACGGCCTCGCCATCCGATGGTAAGCCGGCCATGCAGTAGGGCGGCATAAATAAACCAGGTGATCAGTGCCCAGGTCTCTTTAGGATCCCAGCGCCAGTAGCCGCCCCAGGCCGAGTTGGCCCAGATGGCTCCGGAAATAATCCCCATGGTCATGAGTGGGAACCCGAAGGTCAGGCACTTGTAGTTCATGCTGTCCAGGGTGTCGAGGGAGGGAAGTCGGTAAAAGAGACCGGAGAATTTCTTGCTTTTCAGCATGCGCTCCTGGAGCAGATACATGATTCCCGCGGCAGCTGCAATCGCAAAGACCGCGTGGCCGAGAAAAGCCAGGGTGACGTGTACCGGAAACCACCAGCTATCGAGCATCGGATTGAGAGCTGGTGCTTGTGCGGACTGATTGGTGCCGATGATCATCAGGCTCAGAGCCAGGGGGGTAATAAAAGCTCCAAGCATCACAGTGCGATAGCGCCAATAAAAAAGCAGGTAAGTGCCGACCAGCGCCCAGGCGAAAAAGGACAACGACTCATGCATGCTGGCCACCGGAACTACTCCGGTTGAACACCAACGGACAACGATGGTGACGCAATGCACGCCGAAGCCACTGATCAGTATCCAGACGGCTGACTGCCGGAACCCCTCCTTGCGCGATATCACGCCGATCAGGTAGCAGATGGTGGCGACAAAGTAGACCAGAAGGGTGATTTTGAATAGCAGCAGATTCGCAGTCATGATGAAACGTCTCGAGGACCAGTCCTGAATTTTCGGGCAATAAGCTGTTTGCCGGAAACCCGGAGCAGCAAGTTGTTAATCTGTTAAACGACCACCGGCAATCGTCTCTGCCAGCGCCACTTCATAAAACTTATCAAACCCTGTGATACTACGATTTATCACACTTGTCTGTCAAATTTCTTGTTGATAAAAGTCCGAGTTTGTTAATGACATTTGGCTCTGCGGAGAAAAAGTTGTCAATCCCGATGAAACACAGGGGGCTGCTCCTTGCAAGAGATGCTGATATCGTCTCGGCAAGCAGTGCCGGGGCGAACTGGTCTGGTCTGTGTTTGCGAGAGTCAGGTGCCGAAAAGCTCGCCCTCTGCGAGAGTGCAGAGCAGGTTGCCGATAAAGAGGGTGCTTTCCAGCAGCCGTGGTAATGAATCGCTGGGCAGTGCAAGGCTGGTGTTCGGCAGAGAACCGGCGATCTCGGCCTGTTCGCTGGCAATCAATATGGTGCGACAACCTAACTGCTTTGCGGTGTTTAAAGCTTCACGGTCTGCCTGGCTCAGGTTGGTTCCGGCAAGCACCAGAATCGTATCCTGATTCGTGGCAAGGGCGCGTAGCTGGCGGCTGAAGAGTTGGCTGCCCTGTTCATCGCTGGCCAGAAATGTTGCCAGTCCGGCATCGTTGGTCAAGGAGATTGCCGGCAGGGCCGGTCGCTCGAGGGTTTGTCTGTGCAGGAAGGACTGACCGATAATCCCGGCAATAGCGCCGAAGGGCCCACTGCCGACAAGAAAGAGTCGTCCGCCCTGGTGAAAAGTTGCCACCAGGTGTTCGGCCAGGCTGTTTAAAAGAGGTTTCTGGGTGAGCAGGAAAGGGTCGAGCATGTTAATCTGCTGCTCAACCGCTGCACTTATTTTGTCCTGAGTCATAGCGCCCTCGTCTGGAGATTTGCGGTCATCTTAGGGGGAGGTGTGTGATGTGTCAAGAGTTGTAACTTTCGAGGCAAGAGTGAGGATAAGCCCTTGATTTTTTGTGCAGGAGGATTATTATGAAACCTGAATGTTTTAAAGATCCAATTCAAAAGGAGAAAATCTTATGTCCAGTGATAAAGTCGTCCATGTAACGGATGATTCTTTTGAGAGTGAAGTCAAGCAATCCTCGGTTCCCGTCCTCGTTGATTTTTGGGCCTCCTGGTGTGCGCCATGCAAGGCGATCAGCCCGCTTGTCGACCAGGTCGCCGAAGACTTTGATGGCAAGGTCAAGATCTGCAAACTGAATGTTGATGAGAACCCTGCGACCCCGGGGCAATTCGGTGTTCGTGGTATCCCGACGATGATCCTCTTCAAAGACGGTGAGGTTTTTGATCAGATTGTTGGTGCGGTACCAAAGAATCAGTTGGAAGATTTGTTGAAGAAGGCTCTGTAATAGATCTTATTCTTAATACATGAGCCCAGCTCGTTGTTGTGCACAGGCAACAAATAAACCCCGCATCTATAAATGCGGGGTTTATTTGTTGGAAGCTTCATTTGCAAATTGCAATCGTGAGATAAGGCTCGTTAGCTAACAGAAAGAGTTCATACCGTCAAGCCGCCCCGAATTTCAAATGCGGTCCGTTTTTTTGTGCTTTTATGTAGAAGCTCTTTGCTCAGGCAAAGGGGTTGCTGACCTGAATCGTCTGGTCACGGCGAGGACCGACAGAAATCAGGACCGCCGGGCAGTTGACCAGCTCTTCGAGCTTGGCCAGGTAAGCTTTGGCAGCATCAGGCAAGTCGGCCATGGACTTGGCCTCACAGATGTCGCTGCCCCATCCCGGGAATTCTTCATAAACCGGGGTGCACTCCTGCAGGATGTCGGCATCACGGGGGAAATCCTCGATAAGCTCACCCTTGTAGGAGTATGCCGTGCAGATCTTGATACTGTCCAGCTCGCTCAGCACATCAAGCTTGGTGATCGCCAGACCGGTCATGCCATTGAGGCGGACGGCCTCTCGCAGGGCGACGGCGTCAAACCAGCCGCAGCGACGCGGGCGTCCGGTCGTGGCTCCGAACTCACTGCCGGCTTTGCGCAAATTCTCACCCATCTCATCGTGCAGCTCCGAGGGGAAAGGGCCTTCTCCGACTCTGGTGCAGTAGGCCTTGGTGATGCCGATAACGCCGTTGATATGACGTGCGGCGACGCCGGAACCGGTGCAGACGCCACCGATACATGTAGATGAGGAAGTTACGTAGGGGTAGGTGCCGTGGTCGATATCGAGCAGGGTGCCTTGAGCCCCTTCGAAGAGCAGGTTCGCACCTTCTTCGATGGCCTTGTTCAGTGAGCGTGAGCAGCAGCCGATGTATTTTTCGATCTGCTGTGCGTAACTGGAGTACTCGGCAAAGATCTGTTCTTCGTCGAGAGGGGCCTCTCCAAAAAAGTTCTCCAGTAGAAAGTTTTTCTCCGGCAGAATCTCTTTGAGCTTGCGACGGAACACCTGGGGTTTGACCAGGTCACTCATGCGGATGCCGCGACGACCGACCTTGTCTTCATAGGTAGGGCCGATGCCGCGACCTGTGGTGCCGATTTTGCGGTCAGCGTGCTTCTCCCGGGCGAGGTCAATCGCCTTGTGCCAAGGCATGATGACATGCAGGTTACTGTCAACGACCAGCTGCGAGTCGTCCTGCATGTAGCCCCTCTTCTTTAACCCTTCAATCTCCCCGAGGAAAATCTTTGGGTCCAGGACGACACCGTTGCCGATGATGCAACGTTTGCCAGGGTGCAGAATGCCTGAAGGGATCAGGTGCAGAACGATGGTTTCATTGCCAACTACGAGAGTGTGGCCTGCATTGTTGCCACCCTGATAGCGAACAACCTGCTGAGCATGTTCGGTGTAGATGTCAACAACTTTACCTTTACCTTCATCGCCCCACTGGGCGCCGATAATGACGACATTTGCCATGTTGTTCTCCGAGTTGTTTTAAATTGTAAATTGTCCCGATTCGATCGCGTTTTGAGTCACGCTGCTCGACTCACCATCTGCTGTTCGTATCAGGGTCAGTTCTTCCTGTGATGCTTCGAGCACCAACAGGTAACGGTAATGCATGCGTTTGGCATAGTCGAGGCTGGCCGCCTGGTCGCGCTCGATTATGTCACGGGCGACTGAAAAGCCCTGGTTGCGCAAGGTCGCCGCGAGCCTTTGCGCCGGTGCTTTGTCCTGCTCCGAGGAGAAGAGGAGGAAATCCGTGCCTTCTTCTGCCCGTTCGTCAAGCTCCCTGTCGAGAGCAAAGAGCAGGTTGTACAGATTGAAAGCAAATCCTGTGGCCGGTGATGAGAAGCCGTAGCGTTCCGTCAGGCCATCATAACGGCCGCCGGAGCAGACCGCTCTGCCAAAGCCAGAGAGGAAACCCTGAAATACTAGCCCGCTATGGTAATCGAAACCGCGCATTTCACCAAGGTCTAAAGTAATATGTTCTTCAACACCGTACACGCTGAGGACTTCCAGAACTTTTTCCAGTTCATCCAGGGCCTTCTGTGAAGCGGGGTTGGAGATCGCCTTGCGCGCCTGATCAAGAGTTTCTCGACCACCGTAAAGCCTGGGCAAAGCGAGAAGC
>JAOUDB010000123.1 GCA_029859485.1 Desulfuromonadales bacterium
CAGCATAGTCTGACAGCGACCATTGGTTAAGGATGCGCACCGCATTATCGGGGGTACTGGGGATCACGCGCTCGATGTCATACACACTCCCATCGGTTGACCCGATCGCCAGGTTGGCAAAACCGGCTGCGACTGCAGCGAAAATGTCGCAGTCTTCACGGCAATCGAGCGCCTCAAGCCATTCAAGATAAAACTCGATCACGGCAAGGGTCAGGAGGCTGCCGCGACACTTGATCAGAATCTCGACCTCATCACAGCTCAAGGCCCTGCAATGCGACTCAAGGAGTGTAAGGATGCGCCGGTCTCCTGTCATGACCATCCCGGCCAGTACGGCCGGGCCATTGGCTAATGAGCCTCGATCGTACAAGTCAAGAAGCTCAAGGGCTCCCGTCGTTGCGTTCTCATCATTGGCTGGCGCGAGGACGACATAGTCCAGAGCCGCAGGAGATGCCACCGTTCGGGCCGGATCGCAGCAAATAAAAGGCATCAAGGCGTGAACACCACTCTTGCCGGCGAGCACGAGATCAACGGCTGTCTGGTAATTTCGAAAGCGCTGCGCGGGATGGATACGCGTCACGTAATGCCGGTACAACAGGAGGAGTTTTTCCACGAGCTCTGGATTCGCAGTCGCTCCGTAAAGGCCAATGGCGGCTTGAGTCACGGCATCAAGTCGGTCCTCGTTCAGTTTGAGAGCCTTCTCCGGGCTATCAAGGACTTCAATGATCTGTTTCTCATTCATATCCATAATAATCATCCTTGTTAACCAAGATCCATGCGGAGCTCCGGTTGAGAGGTTTTTAGTTCAACAGTCTGAAAAAATTAACGGTTTTTTGCCTCTTGGCAATTGATAGAAAAATTAAATGAAAGGTTGGAAATATTACAAAATAACTCGAACGGATAAAACTTCTCGCCAATCAACATGACTCATTTTTTGTTATTATTGTTAGCAAGGAGCGAAGAGATGGAGCCTTGCCATGACGAAACATTATCACCTGATTACCTACAGCGAAGAAGAGGAACTTGCTAATCGCCTGACACACAGCATTGCAGCAATTCTGAGCCTGGTCGGCCTGGTGATTCTGCTAATCTCAGCCTCTCGCACCGGCGACCCCTATCGCATTGTCAGCGCTGCGGTTTTTTGCGGCATTTTATTTCTCTTCTATATTATTTCGACATTGTACCACACGGTCAGGACACCCAAAATCCGCTATACTTTCAGGGTTCTAGACCACGTCGGCATTTACTTGGTCATCGCCGGTTCTTATACACCTTTCACACTTGTCTCGATGCGCGCAGGACACGGTTGGGCCCTTTTTGGTCTCATTTGGGGTCTTGCCTTGTCCGGAGCCATATTCAAAACCTTCATGACTCACCGCCTGGCTTTCCTCGCTCCGGTCTTTTACATCGCGCTCGGCTGGTTAATCGTCATAGACCTCGAAGGTTTGCTGACCATGGTTCCTCTCAAAGGGGTCCTCTGGTTGCTTGCCGGCGGTCTGTTCTACACGATTGGAATCGTTTTCTACGCGATCGACCGAATCCCTTATAACCACGCTATCTGGCATGTATTTGTTGTTGCCGGCAGCTTCTGCCATTACCTTGCGGTACTGTGGTACGTCATCCCTGTCGGGGTGTTAAACCCAACGTAATCTATCGCAATAAAGACACTTAAGCCAATTTCTTAAAAACATACAATCTCGATTGCAGTTTTGGTGAGACGAAAAAGACCTTATAGGGACGAGCAGAAAAAGGAGGAATCAATGGCTGGTGGCTCTTGTTCGTTAGCCTGGGTGGGGCTCACACTACGATGCGCTTGACCATCAGGGCGATGGCCAAGGGCAAGAGAAACAGTGCGGCAACAAGCAGGTAAAGCAGACTGAACCACAGGTCGCCGGCCCAGACTTGCAGACTGCAGCCACGCACCAGTGCCACCAAGTGTGTGAGCGGCAGCAACTGAGCAAGGGATTGGGCCCAACCCGGCAGGTTCTGTAATGGGAAGAAGGTGCCGCTGAAGAGGAACATAGGCGTAATACCAAGGAAAATCGGCAAGTTAAAAGTTTCAATTCCCGGCACCAGAGAGGTACAGATCATGCCCAGAGCGGCGAACACTAAGCCACCAAGGATTGCCAACGGAATCAGCAAGAACGCACCGGGAAAGCTGAAGAACCCGCAGAGCGAGATCACTGTCGTCATCAGGGTCGCAGCGATCAACGACTTGCTGGCAGCCCAGAGCATTTCACCGAGAATGATTTCTTCCAGGTTGAGCGGCGTCGCCAACAAGGCGTCGAAGGTTTTCTGATAATACATGCGCACAAAGCTGTTGTAGGTGGTTTCGAAAAAAGCGTTGTACATGATACACACCGACACCAACGCCGGAGCAATGAATGTGGTATAGGAGAGTGTCTGGCCGCCGTATTCCAGCTCGCCGACCATCACCGACAGACCGACGCCAAAGGCAAGGATATAGAGCAATGGTTCAAGTAGCGGCGGCAGGAAAGAAATCTTCCAGTTCTGCTTGTAGATGGAAAAGTTCCGCTGCCAAACCCTGATTGAACGGGCACTGATCTTTGATGGATGGGGCCACTTCATTCGCGTAAGTCCCTGCCGGTCAACTTGAGAAAGAGATCTTCCAACCCCGCCGGACGAAGCATACACCCTTCGGTACGCACATCGCGAGTCAGCTTGAGAAAGAGTTCATCGCCGTCGTCCAGATAGACCAGAAGACGTCGGCCAAGATCTTCAACCCGGCATGATTCACGATTCAGAAAGTCGCGCACCTTCTGATCGGGATCGGCAATCTCCAGGACTGTATGCCCTACCCGTTCACGCACCAGAGCTGTCGGTTTCCCTTCAACCAGGATCTGACCATGGTCAACAATCACCAATCGATCACAGAGACGTTCCGCTTCCTCCATATAATGGGTCGTGAGCAGGATCGTCAAGCCCTGCCGCTTCAGTTCCTCAAGCTTGTCCCATAGAAGCTGACGGCTCTGTGGGTCAAGGCCCGTGGTCGGTTCGTCGAGGATGAGTAGTTCGGGTTGGTTGACGAGAGCTCGAGCCAACATCAGGCGTCTTTTGAGACCACCGGAGAGGACCGAGATCTTATCTTCGGCACGGTTCTGCAGTGCAAAGAAACCAAGCAGTTCATCGGCGCGACGCTCTGCCACCTGACGTGGGATGGCAAAGTAGCGGGCGTAACCAACCAGGTTGTTACGAACCGATAGATCGGGGTCGAGGGAATCTTCCTGCTGGCAGATGCCGATCCGGCGTTTGATCTCGCGTAAGTCCTTATCGATATCCAGTCCGAATAAAGACAGGTGACCTGCATCGCGCGGTGTATAGCCATAGAGCATGCGGATGGTGGTCGTCTTGCCGGCACCGTTCGGACCGAGCAAGCCAAAACACTCCCCTGGTTGCACGGCAAAAGAGAGGCCATCGACAGCATTTAGAGAACCGTAGGATTTACGTAGGGATTCGACCTCGAGGATGGCCATTACGCATCTTTCTTTGACAAAGCAATTGTATATTTTGGGATTTTACGCTTCTGCACAATTGTTGGCAAGTGGGTAAGGACAGTCGACCCAGCCTCCCCCTTAGCAGGCATTTGAACCATCACGACCTGCGCCAGAATAGTGGCTTAGGTGCATTGGCCAGATAAGCACCACACACAACCAGAAGCCCACCGCCAAGCAGGGAGATACCGAGAGACTCACCAAGCAAAAGGGTTGCAAGGAGGACACCGTTTACAGGCACAAAGTTGATGAAGACCGCAGCCCTGGATGGCCCAATGCTCTGAATCCCTTCAAAGTACCAGAGAAAACCGACCACTGTGCCAAAGGCTCCGAGATAGCCGATGCTGAGCCAAACCGGCCAGGAAAAGTGCAGCGCTTCTGCAAAACTGCCATAGGATAAAGCTGGGAGCAGCAAAAAGAAGGTGCCCGCTATGGAGGACCAGCAGACGGCAGCTAAAGGAGAAAGACCGCGCATCGCTGTTTTACCGATCACCGAATAGAGCGTCCAGGAAAGGACGCATCCAAAGATCAGCAACTCACCTCGTCCGATGCCTCCACTGAGAATCATCAACGGATGCCCCCTGGTGATGACCACAAGGGCACCGAACACCGAGAGAGGAATGCCGAGCATCCGACTCAACGGTAGTTTCTCACGATAGATCAAAGCGGAACAGAGTGTGATCGCCACCGGGTTGAGTGCAATGATCAAAGCGGCCCGGCCGGCACCGATCAAGGTCAGTCCATTAAAGAAAAACAGGTTGTAGGCAAACACTCCCGACAACCCCAGTGCAGCGACAGTCAAAGCCTGCCGTAAATCGAGCTTCGGCAGTCGTCCTTCGACCTTCCAAACGGCAAGCAATAAAAATGTCGAAGCGATGGCAAAACGGAAAAATGCTGCGGAGACGGGATGTGCCGCGCCAGCCAGGAAACGGCCGGCGACGAAGGTCCCTCCCCAGAAAAAAGCAACGGCAAGGAGTTTCAGATAGGTTTTCAATCAGCGTCTCGGCTCTTAAAGGTTATTGACGACCTTTATATTCCGTATATTTTTTTGCGGAACCGCGAACTTCATCGGCAGGATATTTCTCTTCGTTGAGAAGCATTTTACGGTTAACCGCCTCCACCATATCGATGCCAAGTTTATCGGATAAACGTAACAGGTAAACAAAAACATCGGCGATTTCGTGGCTGATCTCTTCAAGGCCCTCAGGAGGAATATCAGCGCTTTCTGCTTCTGTCAGCCACTGGAAATGCTCCACCAGCTCGCCACACTCAGCGATCAGCGCCATGGACAGGTTTTTAGGCGTATGATACTGGTCCCAATCCCGGTCTGCGACAAATTTACGGATTTTTTCTTTTAACGCGTCAAACTCGGACATAAATATTCCTTGTGGCTTCAACCAGAACCGCACCTATATATCTGCTTCGGTTAAGTTCCAGAAGGTAGCTTCTGAAGGTACCCCTGAGTTCCGAAGTCGTCAAGATGAAACAGCAACGCCCGACTGATCAACAGCCGGGCCTTTCTATTTGGTGGAGGTGGCGGGAATCGAAGAGTTTATCTATCTACCCGTTTGCAAGAGATTTTTCGTCATACAATAAATGTACATACCCCCAAAAGAACCCCCAAAGGTCTCAACAATGGCAGCACAGCCCTTTTTGTCTCCCAGTGGCCAACTGAACTGATCCATCCCGCCCCTACCCCGTTCACAGCGCAACAACGCCACGCAAACAAGCCAAGCCACAGTTCGCCAACCAGAGAAGGCCTTTCTCATATGTCAGGATCAGTAAGAATTTTGCATTTTAGCCAGTTTTGTAGTCTCCAAACAATGCGAGAGGAAATTTAGTGAATATCTCCTCCTCACTGCTGAACATTAGATCTCCCACAAATCCATTCTTAAATATCAGTACACGCAGAAGTCACGCGACGCCACTCCTACCAGAGGATAGTCACAGTAATAACATCGCTGTATGAGCCAACCGGGACATTCTGCTTGGCGGGAATACGGGAATAAATCGTAGCCTTATAGGGAGTCTCTTTTGTGATAAACGCAGTCTGTGCTGCAAAACTTCCACCATCACCCCAGATGTTCGAAAACGAAGAATTAGAGTAGAGATTGTAATTCAACCGCCCCCCCCCGGCAGACTCCAATTGCCGCTGGCCAATATTCCCTGACATCCCCTGACTGAGGGAAACCGTGACCATAAGGGGGGCTTGAGGATTTTGTGCCGGGATATTGCAGCTAACCCTGACCGTTCCGACCGTATCCTTAGGTGTGGACGAAAAAATATCGTAGCTGCCGAATGATATGCTGCTTGCGGTGACATCGCATTGGAACGCCATGCTGGTTGAGGACAATAGGAGAAGAAATAAAGCCGTATGAATGACCAGATTTACCTTGCGAACCATTTGTGTCTCCTGTTTACGGCAGATAATAGCTGCCGCCAGTTTATCATTTGCCTGGCGATTTAATCACAATCATTACCGCTCGGCGATTTTGTTGCAGACAGGGTTTATCATTTCCTTCGCAGACGGGTTTTTCTTCACCGTAGCTTTGGACCTTGGTGATCCTCTCGGTTGAGACGCCTGATTTTACGAGATAATTCTTGATGAAATGGGCGCGATTCAGACCCAAGCTGAAATTATAACGGGCATTCCCTTCCTTACTGGTAAAACCTTCTATTTCGACCGTTGTCTTCAGGTGATTTTTTAAATATTCAACCGCAGCAGCCAGGTTCCGAAGATCCTCTTCTAGAAGTGTCACGCTATCGAAATGGAATCGAACAGTAAATTGATGGAGGGATTCATCAACCACCCGATTCGTCGTATCTGTCGCTTCAGGTTCTCCACGCTGCGCCCCAGAGGGCTGACCTGATGCACGGATGTCGATTTTCTCCTCGGTGACTGGTTTTTCATTAGAAGGAGGCGGCACCTGGCCAACTGAACCCGGCAACGGTTCAAGGGTCACTCTGCCCATATCGACATAGGTATCGGTTGATGCCGGGATGACCAGTTGAGCCTGGAACTCAAGGGCCTCCTGACGCACGTTGACTATGTAGGTGCCTGCCCTGATCGAAGTTGCTGCGCTTTCTTCGTTTAGACCACAACCCTGGTAGGCCATCACGTCAATCTCGCTTTGCTGAGTGTCGAGATAAAACTCACCATCACGTCCCGTCCAGAAAGAGACTTCCGCGCCGGCTGCATTAAATTGCAGCTTGGCGTCAGCCAAAGGGATATTGCCGTCTTTAGCTTCGACAAGGAGGGTGCCAGTAAAGGCTTGATATTTTTCCAGGGGGAAGAACAAGCAGGAACCGCTGCGCAGGGGCGGCGAGAACGTCAAGCGGACCTGGGGCATGATATACTCGATAGGTACGTCCTTGTCGTTAAAACTGAGCTGGTTTTCATAATATGAACTGACCTCTGGAATGATGACCTTGCCCTCGCTGTTGGTGCGACTGATGGCCTGGCCGTTGACGTTCACCTGTACATCCTCTAATTCTCCAACCTGCACCAACGCGAAGCTGTCAGTCACCGGACGGGTCAGGGCCGTTGTCCAGCCCAAATGGACAATCGCGCCGGAGGCGGCAACCCTCACTGTTTCATCCGTGCTGGAGTCCCGCCGTGTCTGGCTGAAGGTCCCGCGCAGTTTGGCATATCGGGCATTCTGTTCGATGTCGGCGCTCAGCAGGTCCGTATTGGAGTTCTTGCTGTTATCGTGTTCAGCGTGCAGTTCCCAACCCGTCCCTTCGCCG
>JAOUDB010000124.1 GCA_029859485.1 Desulfuromonadales bacterium
CCATATGAGAAAAATAAAAATAAGGGTAATCAGACTGAAGAGGATGGTTTGGTCGTTAGTCATAATATAAAGCAATTCCCAGAAACCCGTATAAATATGGCGTCATCAACTATACTCTGGCATGGGTTGAGGTCAACGTGGTGATTTTATTATTTATCATCCTATACTGAATGGAGAGTGCGAAATTGTCATAAATGTCGAATTCTTACTGACCCTGATACACAAAAAAATGTTGAAAACTTCCACCATTGATTTCAACCTGACCTGATCTTGAGTGACAGACCAGGTCATGATGACTGCAAACAATGATTTAAACTCTTGCTCGATGACTTAATTCAAGTAATATTCATTCCTTCAATCTTTACTAACTCGTCCCACATACAGAAGAACTGAGGAGATTCACCTTGGATTACGTCTTGCCAGCTTTGGCTGGTTTTGTTGCTATCAGTTCGGTTTTACTCTCTCCAAAAGCGCAAACAGAAAGTTCTTTTTTCAAGGGCTTGAGTGCCTCTGGTGAACAACCCGGGCTGCTGACCTTGGTGTTTTCCCAAGTCACGACCTGGATATTTGCCCGCTCTCTTCTGAACGCCGCAATCCTGGGCTTTTATTATGGAATCTGGGGTACCCTGGCATACGCCTTCTATTATTTCTCTTTTATGACCGGAGGCCGTATTGTTGATTGTCTGCGTTTTGAACACGGCTTCCACAGTGTCCAGTCTTTCCTCGCTGCCCGTTTCGGTGCCTGGGGAACTGGATGCTACAATTTCGTGATTGGCGTCAGGTTAATCAGCGAGGTCTTTGCCAACCTCCTGGTCATCGGTATCCTGTTTGGTGCCGCCGGGTCGAATACCTACACTCTGACCATTCTCGCTTTTGCCGGTGTCACGCTCTTTTACTCGATGGTGGGTGGATTGCGCGCATCGCTCAGAACAGATCTTTTTCAGATGATCCTTTTCCTCGGAACCCTGGCGATGTTGGTCGTTTTGGTGATAACCAGTAACGCCGTTGCCTTTAATGACCTCTGGTTCAAACCGTTCGATATGACTCAACCCGGGCCTGTTCTGATGGTTGTTGCGTTGCTGCAGATCTGGAGCTACCCGATGCACGATCCGGTTATGATGGATCGTGGTTTTCTGGCCGATCGCGAAACGACCCGACGCAGCTTTTTTCATGCCTGCTGGATCAGTTGCCTCTGTATTTTGACCTTTGGTTGCATGGGCGTGCTGGCGGGAGCCAACGCCATAAGCGGAGAATCGATGAACGATGCTCTAATGCGACTGCTCGGCGAGTGGCCCATGTTGGTTTTCAGTGGATGCCTGATTATTTCGGCGATGTCGACCCTCGATAGCACTCTTTCCAGTTCTGCCAAATTGGTTGCTTCAGACATGGGCGTTCTGCGTATGAGCCTCCGCAATGGCCGCATAGTCATGGCTGTTTTTATGCTACTCGGTCTCGTTCTGGTGTTCACGGGCAATAAAGATCTGTTCAGCGCAGTTGCTGTGAGTGGCACGGCATCGATGTATCTGGCTCCAGTGGTCTTTTTCTCTCTATGGGGCAAAAGAAGTGATATCCCGGTCTGGAGTTATCTCTTTACCTTTGTCCTGGCTTTCAGTGGTGCAGCCCTCTATTTCACGGAGTCGAGTGGGCACTCGGCATTGCTGGGTGACCTCCATAAATATACCAAGCTGCTCTATATCTGTATTTCCATCCTAGTCCTTGGTTGTCTTTCTTATTGGCTGGGTGGCTTGATCAATCGTCCCGCCAACTCCCGGGTAAAAGCATGAATCTGCCCCGTATTCAAAACCTTGGCATGCTGGAAGGACCTTTGTTGATTTTCGGAGGTCCGTACAGCAATCTTGCTGCTACAGGCGCACTGCGTGACGTCGCTGTAAAGCTGGCTATACCAGCACAACGAATTGTTTGCACCGGTGATCTGGTGGCTTATTGTGCCGAGCCGGAAGAAACCGTCAATCTGATTCGTGAGTGGGGTGTTCATGTCGTGTTGGGAAACTGTGAAGAGTCGTTCGCTTCACGGGCTCTTGATTGTGGTTGCGGCTTCGAAGCGGGGAGTACCTGTTCTGTTCTTTCTGACCAATGGTTTCGTTATGCCGATGCCAGAATATCTGAGGGCAACAGGTCATGGATGGGGCAGCTGCCTGTTTCGTTAACCTTTCAGCTTGGTTCCCAACGTTTCTCATGTGTTCATGGCGGTGTTGAATCGATTAACAAATTTCTCTTTGCTTCGACGTCTGAGGCAGAGAAAGCCGCTGAATTGAGCCTTCTCAGCCAAGGTATTGATGGTTTGATTACAGGCCATTGCGGTATTCCCTTTGGCCAGATAATCGAGGGGAGGGCGTGGCTTAATGCCGGGGTTATCGGCTTGCCGGCGAATGATGGCACTGAGGATGGCTGGTACCTGGTGATTGATCATGTCGATAATATGATCAAGTGCGAGTGGCATCGACTGAGTTACCCTTCTGAACAGACACGACAAACGATGCTCGACGCCGGGCTGGTGAACGGTTATGCTGACACTCTTATCAGCGGCCTCTGGCCGAGTGAAGATGTTTTGCCGGTCGAGGAAAAAAAGAACCGCGGTAAAGCTCTTGAGATTGAACCTTTGATCTTCTAACGGGCTGTCGCTAAGGCTCGGCATTTCTGCTGACAGTTGTTTGGAGAAAATTACATGCCAACGGCAAAACCAGCTGACAAGCTTTCCTTGCCCAAGGGGACACCGTCCAGTGCGGGTAAGCTGGGGACCTTTCTCGGCGTCTTTACCCCGACCATACTCACGATCCTCGGCGTCATCATGTACCTGCGCTTTGGTTGGGTGGTCGGTCAGGTCGGTCTGCTGAAAACACTCCTGATTGTCTTGCTCGCCAATTGCATTACGCTCTTAACAGCCCTGAGCCTTTCGGCCATTGCCACCAACAGTCATGTCGGTGTCGGTGGGGCTTATTATATGATCTCCCGTAGCCTCGGCCTCGAGGTCGGCGGCGCTATCGGTTTTCCTCTTTATATCTCCCAAGCCCTGTCGGTAACCCTCTATGCCTTCGGTCTTGCCGAGTCTTTAACCTTTGTCTGGCCTGGCCTGCCTGTCCCCATGGCCGCCTTCCTGATTATTGTCCTGGTTGCTGTGCTGTCGTCAAAGGGGGCTGCCTTTGCACTACGTTTGCAGGTGCCGGTCATGGTTCTGATTGGCCTCTCTTTGCTGGCGCTGGCCTCCGGTACGATCTGGGGAGAAGGTGTCAGCACGCCAGCAAGTCATGTGATCACTCTTCCTCCCGCAGGATTCTGGCTGGTCTTTGCCGTGTTCTTCCCTGCCGTCACCGGCATCATGGCTGGCTTGAGCCTTTCTGGTGATCTGGCTGATCCGCGCCGTGCAATTCCTCGTGGCACTGTTTCGGCAACCCTGGTCGGTCTGCTGGTTTACCTGATCGTTCCTGTCCTCCTCTATTTCAGTGCTGATGCTGCCAGTTTGACGTCCGATCCATTAATTTGGAACCGCATCGCCATCCTTGGCCCATGGTTGATCCTGCCCGGTCTCTGGGGGGCGATCTTTTCATCGGCCGTTGGCTCTATGCTGGGTGCTCCCCGTACGCTGCAAGCTCTGTCGATGGACAGGCTTGTGCCTCGTTGGTTCTCTGGTTCTGCGAAGAAGGAAACAGAGCCCAAGGGCGGAATATTCCTGACTCTCGCCCTGAGCCTTGCAGCAGTATTTCTGGGTGATCTCAATACGGTCGCAACGGTTGCGACCATGTTCTTCTTGAGCGTCTATGGCACGATCAACCTGGTCGCTGCACTCGAATACCTCTCCGGTAACCCCTCGTGGCGTCCAACCATGAACATCCACTGGGCTTTCAGCCTGGTCGGAGGTATCGGTTGTTTTGGAGTGATGTTGTTGATTCACTGGCCCGCAACGATTTTTGCCGTAACGATAGAGCTGATGATTTGGCTTCTTTTGAAAAGACGCGTCCGCAAGGACTCCTGGGGCGATGTCAGGCGTGATCTTTATGAATCGCTGATCCGCTGGGCTCTAGTCAAACTCAATGATCGTCCTATGACGGCTCGCAACTGGCGTCCTCATATACTGGTTTTTGTCAGTAACGTTGAGAAGCGTCTGGACCTGGCTCGCTTCGGCGCCTGGTTTGCAGAGAACCGCGGCGTTGTCTCTATCTGCGAACTCTATCATGGAGATATTATCGATCTGGACGTCGATGTCAGGACGCGACAAAAGGAAATCAATAATGTCCTTAAAAAGCATCGCATCATCGCTTTTGGCGAAGTGAATATCGTTCAGAACCTAGTTCGAGGCATTCTCACGGTTGCTCAATCCAATGGGATTGCCGGTATGGAAAGCAATACGGTGTTGGTCGGTTGGCCTGATGATCGTGAACGACTGGTTAACTTCCTGCGCTTGCTCAGACCACTCAAACATCTTAACCAAAGCCTTATTCTTGGTAAGGTCAGTCCTTTGCATGACTTCCGGGAAGGTCAGGTTCAGGAAATTCATGTCTGGTGGGGTGGGCTTAAACGTAATGGTGACCTGTTGCTCTTGCTCGCGTACCTTCTAACCCGTAATGCCGATTGGCGTAATGCCCGGATTCGGATACTGAGTATCGCTTCCAACGAATTGATGAAAGCGCAGACCGAGAGATTTCTCGCGCAATTGATCCCGGAAATTCGCATTCAGGCAGATGTTGAAGTCACGGTGAAAGATGACGATGAAAGTGTTGTTGATATCATGCACCGTGAAAGTGGCAGGGCCGATGCTGTTCTTCTAGGTCTGGCGACTCCTGGTGAGGGAGAGGAAGGCGCTTACGCGGAGCGTCTGGATGAGTTGGCAGAAGGCTTCCAGAGCTGCTTCTTTGTGCATAATGGCAGTCTCTTCCTTGGCGATCTGGTGACTCCTGAAAAAGTCGAATTGCAGGACGACGATACATAAGTTCTTGGTAGATGAATGTAGGCTATGGTTCCTGATTATTTACCATAGGGTTGTCATTTTTTTCTCCCCGATACGTCATTAATATTCATCCTTCGGTGTGTCGTATATAAAAACGGGGGTTGCATATTGAAATGCAGCCCCCTTTGGTTTTTGCTCTTCAAGAAGATTTGGTTTTAGCCGACTTCGTTGTAAATCCTCTCGCGAAACTCCACCTGTAACTCATCTGCAACCTTACGACAGGCCTCAATGTCTATGCCAGGCAGGGTGACAGCCGTTGCTGTTACCGATGGGATATGTCTCTTGGCCTCAAGCAAAAAGTCTTTGAGTGCCGCATAACCCTGCTCACCAAACTCCGAACAGCAAATCTTCTGGTAGGTTTCTGCATCGGGCGCATTCAGTGAGACGCTGATCGAATCGACCAGTCCGGCAAGCTCCGGCAGGATATTGCGGTGATGAACCAGGTTGGCCTGACCGTCGGTGTTGATGCGCACGGTGACGCCACTCTGCTTCATGGCGCCTGCGACTTCCTTAACCAGGTCGAGCCGCAGCAAAGGCTCACCGTAGCCGCAAAAGACAACTTCGTCGTAGAGAGAAGGGTCACCGATAGCATTCATGACCTCTTCCACGCTCGGCTCCCTCTCCAGGCAGAGTTGATGGCCTTTGACGGTAAAATCGTTGAACTTTGCGCAGAAGGTGCAACTGTTGGTGCAGCGGTTGGTGATGTTGAGATAGAGGCTGTTACGAATCACGTAGGCAATACGCGTGCTTTGGTCGACCTTGCCGATCCCAAAGAGTCGCCAGGCGTTAAGGCTGGTGATGCGGGCGACATCTTCAATCGACAAACCTTTAATCTCGGCAAGCTTTTCTGCCGTGGTCCTGACGTAAGCTGGTTCACAGCGTTTACCACGCCATCCCTGTGGCGACAGGTAAGGGCAATCGGTCTCTACCAGCATCCTGTCGATCGGTAAGGCCTGCGCAATGGCTCTTAAAGCTTCGTTCTTAGGGTAGGTCAGCGGACCTGCAAAGGAGATGTAAAACCCCATCTCCAGGCATTTGCGTGCCATCTCGAGATCTCCGGAGAAGCAGTGAAGAACACCTCCTGCAGCCGCGGCATTCTCCTCCTGCATGATCTGAATGACTTCGTCGTGTGCATCACGATCGTGAATGATCAGCGGTTTACCTGCTTCTTTCGCCAACTGGATATGTCTGCGGAATGAACTTCTCTGCTGTTCTCGTGGTGAATGGTCACGGTAAAAGTCGAGACCCGTCTCCCCGATAGCAACAACCTTTCCCACCGATTCGATCATGCGGCTGAGTTCATCCATGACGCTGTCATTGACTGTGTTGGCATCATGAGGGTGAATGCCGACGCTAGCATAGATGTTTGGGTAGCGCAGAGCCAGGTCTACACTCGATCGCGAACTTTCCAGGTCACAACCAACGGTCAGAATGTGCTCAACACCATTCTCGCGAGCACGTTCGATGACTGTATCCAGATCTTCGGTGAAAGGTTTGGCGTCTAGGTGGGCGTGGGAATCAACGAGTGGAGTAGTTAACTTTTTCATGAAAAATTTCCGTTACGAGGGACGCGGAACGAGGGACGAGAAAGTCAAAAAGCTTTTCCGCGTTCCTCGTGCCACGTAGCGCGTTCCGGTTCTATTCCGTTTCAATCCTGGGGAAGAGTGGGGCGGCCTTCTCAATGATTGTGCCTGGTTTCAGGAGACCCCAGGAATCGTGTTCCTCAAGTAATTGGTCTGCTGGGTCAACGCCGAGGATTTTGCCTATGTTGGCTCCGGTTTCCGGCATGAAAGGAGTAACCAGCAGGCCGATCATGCGGACAGCTTAGAGAAGATTGTACATGACCGAACCGAGGCGTTCTCGTTGTGCCTCATCTTTAGCCAGGGTCCAGGGGGCTGAGTCATCAATATACTTGTTGGCAGCGCTGACCAGCTCCCAGATTGCTTGCAGCGCTTTGTTGAAGGCGAGCGCTTCCATATGACCGTCAACCACTTTGACTTGCTTGATGAATTTGTCCTGAAGGACTTTATCAATATCCTCAGTTTCTCCAGGACTTGTAAGCTCACCCTTAAAGTACTTGTTGAGCATTGCCGTAGAGCGGCTGACCAGGTTGCCGAGGTCGTTGGCGAGGTCAGAGTTGATGCGATGGACGAGGGCGGTATGTGAGAAATCACCGTCCAGACCAAAAGGCACTTCGCGCAACAGGAAGTAGCGAATGGCGTCAACACCATATTTGTCGATCAGCATGTTCGGCTCAACCACATTGGCCAGGCTCTTG
>JAOUDB010000125.1 GCA_029859485.1 Desulfuromonadales bacterium
GGCGGCGTAGAATCTTTGATGACCCTCCCGGCGATACAAACCCACGCCGACATCCCGGAAGCTGAGCGTGATCGCCTTGGCATCTGTGAACGGCTGCTACGACTTTCCGTCGGCACCGAATCGGTTGAGGATATTATTGCCGATCTGGAACAGGCCTTGTCTTAAGGTGAAGTAACTGTGAAATCAAGCTCAAAACAAAGGCGAAACGCAAAGTCGCCAAGTGAAGGAAAGACGCAAAGAAGATCTCTAGGTTTTGAATGTGTGAAACTTTTCCCTTTGCGGCTTGCATAACCTCTTTGCGTCTCTGCGCTACGCTTTAAGACCTTGATTCGCTAACTACAAAAGCTCATCCATTTGAGGAGTAGCAAAAGATGTCACACTCAAAATATCGCCCAGCAACAGTCCTGGTCCACCAGGGGACAGATCGTGATCCGGCAACTGGCGCAGCCACAGTACCAATTTACCAGGCCTCCACCTATCATCACGAGGGCGGAGCGTCCGGTGAATATGATTATGCCCGTAGCGGCAATCCAAGTAGAGACCAGGTCGAAGATGCGATTGCACTGCTTGAAGGTGGCGTACGGGGCTTTGCCTATGCTTCAGGGATGACCGCTATCGGCAGCAGCCTGGCAATCCTCAAAAGCGGTGACCATTTAATCGCAGCGGCCGATCTCTATGGCGGCTCCTGGCGTTTCATCACCGGAGTTCTACCGCAACAAGGAATCTCGGTCAGTTTGGTTGACACTACCGACATCAATGCCGTGAAAGAAGCAATCACACCGCAAACCCGAGCTCTCTTTCTTGAGACACCATCCAATCCTCTCTTCAAGATTACTGATCTGAGAGCCATGGTAGACATCGCCAAAGAGAATAAGTTGATCACCCTGCTCGACAACACCTTTATGACCCCACTGATGCAGCGCCCTCTTGACCTCGGCATTGATATCACGATTCACAGTGCCACCAAGTTTCTAGGTGGCCACAGCGATATACTCGCAGGGTTGGTGACAACATCTGATCCAGGTCTGGGCAAGCGCCTGAAATATTTCCAGAACACCTTTGGGGCCGTTCTCTCTCCCTTTGACTCATTCTTACTCTCCCGTGGCATCAAGACCCTTAAGGTGCGGCTTGAAGCGGCTCAAAAGAGCGCACAAGAGCTTGCTGAAAGACTCATGGCTCATCCTTCGGTTGCCCGCGTCTGGTTCCCAGGACTCACAGACTTCACTGGTCGCGACTTGCACTTTTCTCAAGCGACAGGAGCCGGAGCGATCCTTTCTTTTGAACTCAAAGACGAAGGTCATATCAAAAATCTTCTTGAGAACGTCAAACTGCCAATTATCGCACCGAGTCTGGGCGGCGTCGAAACCATACTCACCCATTGCTGGTCGATGTCCCACGCCGCCATTCCTGCTCAGGACAAGCTGCAGCAAGGGATATCCAAGAGTCTTTTGCGTATTTCCGTCGGACTTGAAGATGTTGACGACCTCTGGGAGGATCTGGAGAAAGGACTAGGCTGAAGAAATAACTGGCGATTTTGTGGCACCAGTTCGGGGGTCAAGGGCAAAGGTTCCAGCTTTTGACTATGGAGCCCAACCTTTAATACATCACCTTTACCATTGAACCTTTTCAATGAATTTCACTCTTACCCCAAGCAAAAACTGGACATGAAATTTAATTGAAAGACAATTGAGTTTGTGCTAAATATCGGTGCCTTAATAAGTTTTGCCGTTGTAGCTCAGTCGGTAGAGCAGCTCACTCGTAATGAGCAGGTCGTCCGTTCGATTCGGATCAACGGCTCCACAAAAAAGCAGGCCTTGTCATTGGACAAGGCCTGCTTTTTTATTCGATGTTATTGCAATAGTCTCAGGCCTTTACAACCTCAATCAGGTAGCCATCAGGGTCGGCAAGAAAATAGAACCTTGCCCCCTGTCCAGGCAAACCTTTCAATGGCTTTGGCTCCAGCCCCATCTCTTCATGTTTTTTATGAGAAGCCTCAAGATCGACAACAGACACAGCCAGATGGGAGTAACCGTTGCCAAGTTCATAAGGCTCTTCTTGATCATGATTGCAGGTCAACTCCAGCTCAAAATCACTCCCGGAAGAACGTAAATAACTGAGGGTGAACTTGTATTCGGAATAATCCTTGCGCCTCTCAACAGTAAAGCCAAATGCCTCCCGGTAGAAGCTTTCAGACTTTTCAAGGTCCATAACGCGAATACAGGAATGAATCATTTTGTATGACATGGTCACTCCTTCTCTTTTTTTCTGCCAAGTTCAAAAGGATGAGCCTGGCGGCTGACAATAAAGTCTGCAAAAATTTTCATCCAAAGTGTCACGCCAGCGATAGAACTCCAGGTCTTGTACGGAAAGAGTGCCAGCACAACACAGACAATCGTCACCAGTGCCGTACCACCAGCAGCCAAATTGACAATGCCCGTGGCAGGGGCCCACTTCTTGGGGTTCGGTGGAGACTCACCGCTTTTTAAAGCGACCTCGGAATAATCGTGCTTGATAAAAATCCGCCAGGCTCTTCGCAGCCAGATAAAAGCCATGGGGAAGAGGGCGAGGAACAACATCCATGTGATAGCAATACTTATGTCAAAAACCATTCAATACTCCCGTGGTCCTGCCGAAACAGAGCCATAAATAAATTTGTTCTCTCTTGTACCCGAGGATGTTGGGCTAAGCAATTAAATTTTGTAAAAAAACCCCGCCAGACTGGCTGGCGGGGTCAAGAGATCAGGCAAAAGCCAAATCAGATTTGCACTGAAACTTAGTGAGCGTGAGTACCGTCAACAGCTTTGGCACCGCGAGGAGTACGAACGCTTTCGACCATATGCTGGATATGCTCAGGACACTCGGGAGTAATTTTGCTGACCACGTAGGCAACAGCAAAGTTAACCAATGCGCCGATCGCGCCGAAGGCGTTTGGTTCAATGCCCAAGAAGAAGTTCGCTTTGCCACCAAAGAGACCAAGGAACTCGGTGCCCTTAATGAAGAAGAGACCTTTGTGGGCGAAAACGTAGATCATGGTAACACCGATACCAGCGAGCATACCAGCCATTGCGCCTTCTTTGTTCATCTTCTTGTTGAAGATACCCATCATCAGAGCCGGGAAGATCGAACTAGCAGCGAGACCGAAAGCGATAGCAACGGTACCGGCCGCAAAGTCAGGAGGATTGAGACCGAGATAACCAGCGACCACAATCGAGCAGGCCATTGCGATCTTACCGGTCATCAGCTCATTCTTCTCACTCATGTCAGGCATGAAGATGTTTTTGAAAAGGTCGTGAGAGATCGCCGAGGAGATCGCCAGCAGCAGACCGGCAGCCGTTGAGAGAGCAGCAGCAAGACCACCAGCAGCAACCAGTGCGATTACCCAGTTAGGCAGTTTTGCGATTTCAGGATTCGCGAGAACCATGATGTCGCGGTTTACTGACAGTTCGCTTCCTTTCCAGCCGGCAGCAGTTGCGCCAGCAGGAGTGTTCTTGTCATTGTAGTACTGGATACGGCCGTCGCCATTCTTGTCTTCGAACTTGAGCAGGCCGGTAACTTCCCAACGCTTCATCCAGTCAGGACGGTCATCGTAACGAATGCTGCTTTCCGTTGCGAACATCGCCGCGTTGCGGAGTTCGTCAGTGGCATAGTCCTTTTTTACAGCCGTGTTAACGGAAGCGTGCAGGTTCAAGCGAGCCATAGCAGCAACGCCAGGAGCCGTGGTGTAGAGGATCGCGATGAAAACCAACGCCCAACCTGCGGAGGAGCGAGCAGCTTTAACCGAAGGAACCGTGAAGAAACGCATAATAACGTGCGGCAGACCGGCAGTACCGATCATCAGTGACATGGTGTAGACGAACATGTTCAGCGTGCTGATACGAGTCATCGTGGTGTACTGTGGGAAACCGAGGTCCATGACAACCTGATCAAGCTTGCCCAGCAGAGACATGTCGGTACCAACAAAGTCACCACCAAGACCGAGCTGCGGCAAAGGATTGCCAGTCAGAGTCATGGAGATGAAGATTGCGGGAATCGTGTAAGCAAGGATCAGAACGCAGTACTGAGCGACCTGAGTGTAGGTGATGCCTTTCATGCCGCCGAAAACCGCGTACATGAAGACGATACCCATACCGATGAAAACGCCTGTGGAGTTGGAAACACCCAGGAAACGGGAGAAGGCAACACCGACACCGGTCATCTGACCAATGATGTAGGTGAGCGAAGCGGCCAACAGACACATAACCGCCACGCAGCTGGCAGCCTTGGAGTAGAAACGGTCGCCAACGAACTGGGGCACAGTAAACTTACCGAATTTACGCAGGTAAGGTGCCAGCAGCATCGCCAGTAGAACGTAACCACCGGTCCAACCCATGAGGAAGAGACCGCCGCCGTAGCCCATGTTGGCAATCAGGCCGGCCATGGAGATAAAGGATGCCGCAGACATCCAGTCAGCACCAGTTGCCATACCGTTGAGAACGGGTGGTACGCCACCCCCGGCAACATAGAATTCACTGGTGCTACCAGCGCGGGCCCAAATAGCGATACCGATATAAAGAGCAAAGGTAGCGCCGACAACCATATAAGTCATAGCTTGAAGTGACATTAATTAGCTCCTTTATTCTTCGTGAACGTCAAATTTGATATCGAGATTATTCATGAGCTTCCCATAAACGAAGATCAGAATAACAAAGACATACATTGAGCCTTGCTGTGCAAACCAGAAGCCCAACGGATATCCACCGATGCTCATGCTGTTGAGTGCATCCGCGAACAAGATGCCACAACCAAACGAGACGAAGAACCAAACAGCTAAAACCTGTGCGATCAACGTCAGTACCGCTTTCCAATATGCTTCTCCAGATTTGTCCATAATAACCTCCTTCAGGTTAGTTAAAAAAACTCTTAAATCTTTAAAGTGCCGAACGTGAACTCCCTAACCACCTCCTTATAGCTCTGCTCGGATAATAATGGGGATAACTCCGATGCCGTTAGTGTCTCCCAGGTCAGTGGCTCTGGCCTATTGGAGACGAAGTTTTAATTTCTAGTTACAACGTTTGAAAAACACCTTATTAAACGACTGTTTAAACCTATAAAAGCCAACCCTTTAAAAGACTTCAAAAACCAGATTTTAACCATCGTTCTCTTTGCGTAATCAGCAAAAACCTCAAAGATAAGGAGGCTTAACGAGAAGATAGCTTGAGTCATACAATTGAGTCAATAAAAAAATATAACGTTGTTTCGTTTTTGTGAAATAGCCCTTTTAAAACACCTAAAAGCAACGACTTTTAAAGGGCTCCCTCTTGCGCGTAACAAGTATAGCAGCAAAACACAAGTTTGGTAGTGAACGTGCTGTTTTGCTTGCCACACCGCGGTTTTTAGTGCCTCCGCATTCAGCAACGAACGGTTGCATCTGGAGTCAAAAGCGTAGACAATAGCGACAATTCCCCCTGTTTTATTTCTGGAGAGGTCATGCCAAACAACAACTTTTCCGAAGAGAGTTTTTTTTTCCTGCATATCGATAGCGTCTGCCGGACTCCAGCGATCACCTGCCCTCCCGACATGAGCGTCATTGAAGCTGCTCGATTAATGCAAGAACACAACATCGCCGGACTCGTTGTGGTTGAGGATGAGACCCCGACCGGCATCCTTTCGGTCAGAGATTTACGAGACATCATAGCAACGGCCGGTGAAGATCTCACCTCACAGCGTGTGCGCGACATCATGCATGTCGGAGTTGTGACCGTTCGCAATCAGGCCTATGTCTTTGAGGCCATCTTCAAAATGGCCAAAAACAACATTCATCGCCTGGCGGTTGTTAACGAAGAGAAGAAACTGATTGGCGTGATCAACGCGACCGATCTGCTCAGCATGCAAACTCGCAGCCCCCTCTATCTGACCCAGGAGATGGAAGCGTCAGAGTCCCTTGACGACCTTCGCGAAATCAACAGCCGCATACTTGACATGGTGAAAAGGGCGATGAGCGCCGGGGCTGACACCAGAAGCCTGGTCCACCTGATCGCCCATTTCAACGACGGCTTCACGCATCGCATCATCTCCCTTATGGAGAGCCAGGAGGGAATCGCCCTACCAGCGAAAGCAGCCTACCTTGCACTTGGCAGTGAGGGCCGCGGTGAGCAGACCCTGCGCACCGACCAGGACAGCGCCATGGTCTACGCCGACGATATTTCAGATCAGGACTTGGAACTGTGCGCACGCTTCGCCTCAAGACTGGTTGATGCCCTTGAATTTGTCGGCATACCCCGCTGCCCGGGCAACACCATGGCCAGCAACCCGCAGTGGCGTCATAGCCTCAGTGAATGGCAGGGGCTCATCGAACAATGGATCTCCGTCCCCAAGGGCGAACATATGGTCAACTTCGGCATGTTTCAGGATTTTCGAACGATTCACGGTGATGTGTCCCTGGAGAAGGCGTTACACAAGTTCGTCCATGAGACCACCCAGGCAAACATGATCTTCTTCCCACACGTCGCCAAAAACATTGTCCGCTTTCCCGCGCCACTGGGGATGTTCGGGCGAATCAAGGTCGATCGAAAGGGTAAAAACAGGGGAAAGGTTGACCTGAAGAAAGCCGGCATTTTTGCCATTACCGAAGGAGCCAGTCTCCTGGCATTGGAAAACAATCTCGACGAGGGAACTACCTGGGACAAACTTGAAAAATTGGGACAGGCCGGAATCCTGTCCCAAAAATGCAGCGAAACAATCAGTGATGCGTTTTCTCAGCTGGTTCACTTTCGGCTAAAACGGCAGTTGAGCGATCTAGCTGCCGGCAAGACGCCCAGCAACGCCATTGACCCGCAGAGGCTCCCGGAAAAAGAACAGGGGCAACTCCGTGAAGCGCTACGTGGAGTCAACCGTCTGATGCGCATCATACGCGACCGTTACCACCTCGATTCGATCTCCCGCTAGAAACAGCGAAACAAAAAACAGGCCTACAATCCAAACAAAGCTAATACGTCTTTACACCAAAACAGTAAGAGCTGAAATCAAAAGACCAACACAAAGACGCTAAGAAAAACAAGAAAGACGCAAAGGGTGATTATTCTCGTTTTTTTGAAGTGGTTTTCTTTGCGGGCTTTCTCTACCCCTTCGCGCCTTTGCGTTCATTCCTTACAACCTTTATTTATGTTATAAGTCCGATAAAAAACAGGCAGACCGGCCATACAGCCGACCTGCCCGTCAAACGAAAATATTCAGATAAAGTTACTTGCTGGTAGGGTCAAA
>JAOUDB010000605.1 GCA_029859485.1 Desulfuromonadales bacterium
TTTTCTGCAAAAGAGTGATCCTGTTCGTTGACTTTGATCTGCATAGTTGATCTCAAAAGCAGGGGCTAAAAACAGCAAGAGCCGCACATGGCGGCCCTTTTCGAGGAAACCTCGAAAATTGCGCCGCTTCCCTACGCCGGTATAATCCGGATCAGGTTCGAGGGGTCGTCCAAAAACAGACTCTCAGTAGAAGCTACTCCCCCAGGGCGAAAACATGCTTAAGTTGTTGAAGTTGAAGATTATCAGTCTCCTTCGCACCCAGTCAACTGCAAACCTGCCTTTTCGGTTGTCATGATGCTATGGTTCAACTAGGATGGAAATCTGGTTGGGTCTATTGGCCTATGACTGGAGTGTAGTGGTCAGGTAAATTTGGGTTGAAAGCAAAACTTTTATCTACGATCGAAATTGTTTTTCTCGTGTGTTTTTTATGTGAAAGGATCTAGCGGATGAGTATCTCGAACCGCTTTCGTGATATAGCAAAAGACGTTAACGATTTTTGGGTGAAGCTCAAAGGTTGTGATGTGAACGCTGAACAACCCTCACGGGTTGTCAAGAAGGCCAACAAGGGTTTGCAGGAATGGGTCGAGCAGGTCGGAGAAGTCCCCCGAATGAAACTTGAATTTCAACTGACGCCGGTTCTTATGAAAGCCCACGACACTCTGGATGGTGCTCGATTAATCTTCGAAGAGCGTGGTTTTGACGAGTATGCAAAGACAACCTGGGATTTGCAGCAGAAAATCTATCGTCTGCTGAACGATCTTTAGTTCCCCCGCTTTTCTCAACCTTCCCGAAATTTGAGTTGAACCCCTTTTAGAAAATTGCGCAGAATCTGATCCTTGCACTCACGGTAGTGCTTATGGTCAGGTCTGCGGAAGAACGCACTCAGTTCGTGCTTGCCAATATGGAAACCGGCCAGGGCGAGGAGTTCAATAATCTCTTCAGCTTTCAGGTTCAGGGCGATTTTCAGCTTGGTAAAAATGATATTGTTATTCAGTCTTGTCTCCGGTTTAGGTTGAGCCCCTTCTCTTTTCCCTCGTCTTTTGTTTATGAAGCCATTCAGGAAGATGGCCATCCTGGTGTCGCTGCACTCCTTGAATGCAGGGTCATCATCTTTTTTCAGCCAGTCACTGATCTCTTCGCGGGTGACTTCGTGGTCGGCCTGACTGAAAATCGCAATCATCTGTGAATCGCTCAAGTCGAAGGTGTAGCGGATTCGGCGTAAAATATCGTTGTTGGTCATCTGGGAGACCTTAATCCTTATTTCTGAAAGAGTTTGTGTGCTGCTGAGATAAGTTAAACAGGAATGCCGGGAATAAACGAGGAGAGGCAAGCTTTTCGTGCAAGCGAGGCCGAGTCATATTTCTTCTCTCTGGGTAAATCATGTTGCGTCAGTTTTTTGCAGGGTTGCTTGCTGTCAGAAACTGCCGCGTCGACGTTTGCCTGATGACTTGCCAATGAGCCAACCGAGAAATAAAACCCCGGCACCGGCCAGAAACCACTTGATGACAGCGGTTCTGGTCAGCGAACCTATCTCTTCATCTAGCGCGATGTTCTTGGCCGAAAGTTCCTGGTTGGTTTTGCGTAGTTGGTCACGTTCTGCGGTGATTGCAATGACCTCTTTAGCATCATTTTGTAAAGTCTGGTAAGCCTGAAGGGCCTGTTTTAACTCAGCCTGGCTCTGTGTCCACTTATCTTGCAATGCTGTGTTGTTTTCTCGCAAGTCAATTAATTGAAGAGCAAGCTCTTGTTGAGATTTGCTGCTTTGTGAAGTCGTCGAAGCCGCCTGCTGCCGGATTTCTTCGACTGTGCCGGCAAGTTGATCCCGTTCCTTCTGCAGCTTATTGATGATGATGGGTTTGGGTGTTGCTGTTGTCAGGTGTTTTTGCAGGATATAACCGACCTCACCTTCTTTGGTCCTGGCCTTTATATATTCTCCCGTCTCCTCGAGAACTTCGACTGCCGTATCAGTGCGCAGGTAGGTGATTGTTGGAGCGCTGTTTTGAGGTTGCTCTCGTAGAGAGACGACAATCAGGTCAGAAACATAGCGTGTTTCTGCCCAACTCGTCGAAATAGAGCAGAGTAAAATAAGCAGGATTGAGCTTGTGAGTCGCCAGGAGGTTTTCAATGCAATTTCTCCGAAATTTTTCTTTGTC
>JAOUDB010000607.1 GCA_029859485.1 Desulfuromonadales bacterium
GATAGGCCACTCCGACGAACCGGTTTTCAAGCGAGCGCGAATTTCTTCACCAAGCACATCATGCAATTGTGCAGGTTCATTTGGATCGATCTCCTTGAGCCGTCCGGCCAGAGCCTGCACCAAGTCCTGAGTCGTCTGCATACCGAAGTCCGCAGTAATCAGCAACTCTTCCATCTCTTCAAGGAATTCCTCATCAAGACGGCCATGGCTGCCTAGCAGCTCATCCATTCGCCCGACCAGTGAACTGCGGGTTTTGGCCAAGCCTTGCCGCATCCGCTGGTAGAGACTGACAGGTTCCTTTTCAACAACCTCTTCGACAACCACCGTTTCTGGCTCAGCAGCAAGCGGAACTTCTTCAGCGGGGGCCAGCTCAGAGGGCTCAGCGACTTCAGCGCTTTCTGCAGCCTCGCCAGCGGCTTCCGGAGTCTCCAAAGGAGCTTCTTCCTGAGGCTCAACAGTCGTTTTCTGAGTCCGCAGATTTCTTCTCAAAAGCAGGACAACGATGCCGAGAGCACAGAATGTCAGCACCAGGTAAATCAATGCCAGCGCAGCCATCTGGCCATCTTCGGGTGCGACGCCAGCGGCGACGAGAAAGTCAGCAATTTTTTGTACCCAGAGTTCGAATTTCATAATCTGTCCTGACAGTAGATAAAAAAACAGTCTGCTATAGAATCATCAACAGACGGCTTAAGACTGAATATTTAAAGAGTTATCCTGCAGCTCTTTCTCCCGTCATAATTTTAGGCAATTTCCTGATATAGCGCCTGAATACAGCGTCTAGCTTCAAGCAAGGCCCGACCCAACATGTCGGAGCGGTCCAGAGTCAACACCAGATAATAGTCTTCAGTCACCGGCATGATAACCGTCTGTGCCTGCCTGGTTGTGATCACGATCTCTTTGAGGTCGTCATCACCGAGCCGATCAACCACGTCCCGCATGCTATGGAGAATGACCCCCTTGTGTGCACCAATCACCTTGAGATCGTAATCATCCATGATACCGACCTGATCGACTGACTCACCTTCCCAGTCAGCAATAATCGCCCCCTGGGCTCCGGGGACACGCTCGACCAGTGCATTCAACAAGGGCTTGAAAGGCATGACTTAAGCGACCTCTTTCATGCACACAGAGACAAGCTTTGACATTCCGGGCTCCTCCATGGTGATACCATAGAGGTTATCTGCAATTTCCATGGTCCGTTTGTTGTGGGTAATGATGATAAATTGTGACGTCTTGGCCATGGTCGCAACAATTTCATTGAAGCGCCCGATGTTGGCGTCATCCAGTGGGGCGTCAACTTCGTCAAGCAGACAGAACGGGGACGGCTTGATCTGGAAGATTGAGAAGATCATGGCAACAGCTGTCAAAGCCTTTTCTCCGCCGGAGAGCAAGGTCACATTCTGCAATTTCTTGCCGGGCGGTTGTGCAACCACCTCGATGCCAGTCTCAAGAAGATCGTTTTCATCGGTCAGGACCAATTCAGCCTGACCGCCGTTAAAGAGTTGAGGGAAGAGCACCCGGAAGCGCTCATTGACCAGGTCAAAAGTTTCCCGGAAACGTTTGCGGGTGGTTCGGTTGATCTTCGAGATTGCAGCCTGCAGGCCCTCCAGAGACGTCTGCAAATCCTCCTGCTGCTCACTCAGAAAGTTGTATCGCTCTTCAAGCTCCTGGAACTCATCGATGGCCATCAGGTTGACCTCGCCAATATCATCGATGCGCTTCTGCAGATAATCACGACGTTCCACAGCAGCGACCTCATCAAACGCCGCATCAAAGCTGTCGGCCACCTCTGGATCGGTCAGATCTATCCTGTGTCTATCCAGGAAAGCCTGCTGCATATGTTCGATTTCAAGCTGCAACTCTCGACTCTGCATCTGCCGTGAAGCCAGACCTTCTCGCAACTCCTGAGCCTTTGAGCGAAGTTGCTTGAGTTCACCCTCGCGACGTTCAATTTCCTGACGACTCTCTTCAAAGCGTTCCCGTAAACCGGCAAGGGAGCCTTCCTGTTCAACACGCTTGCGATAGAGAACCTCCATCTCCACTTTCAACTCTTCAGCTTCACGACGAAGGGCGGCCTGCTTCTCAACGGCTTCAACAGCGTCCTGGTTGAGAGCAACCTGCCTCTGGCTGAGTTCCTCGCGCAAGCGGCCA
>JAOUDB010000606.1 GCA_029859485.1 Desulfuromonadales bacterium
CAAACTGCAGGCACTCACGGGGGATCTTTAAAAGACCATCGGGTCTATAACTCAAACAAAGGATATACGGCTTTATACCAAAACAGTAAAAGCTAAATCAAAAGACCAACGCAAAGACGCAAAGAAAAGTCAGGAAAGACGCAAAAGGTGACTGTTCTCGCTTTTTGAAGTGGTTTTCTTTGCGGGCTTTCTCTACCCCTTCGCGCCTTTGCGTTAAAGTCATTGGCTTAAGGAGTCGTTATTTTACGATGATCTTCCCCGGATGCTCCTCGACAACCCGACCAATATGAAAGGCATTGCAGCCGGCGGCTTCGAGTTGAACCGTGAGCTGCGATAACTTGTCTTCCGCGACAGAGATCATCAAGCCGCCAGAGGTCTGCGGATCGGCCAGAATGTCCACGATCACAGGAGCGACCCGTTCGCGATTGACCACGCTTGGCATATAATGCTCGCGATTGCGATAACTGCCGACCGGCACCAGGCCGATTTCAGCAAGATCTATAACCTGAGGATAAACGTGCAAAGAAGAGGCTTCGATTTCGAGCCCGACCTGGCTGGCGTCTGCCAACTCCTGAGCGTGACCGAGCAAGCCGAAGCCGGTAATGTCGGTGCAGGCATTCACACCCACTTTGAGCATGACTTCTGAGGCGGCTCGGTTCAAGGTCTCCATGCCTTGAATGGCTTCTTTCATCTGCTCTTCCTTGATGACCTCACCTTTTAACGCTGTTGCCAGAATACCGACGCCGAGAGGTTTGGTCAGCACCAGCACGTCTCCAGCTTTTGCTCCGGCCGTGGTAATCAGGTTCTTCGGATCAACCAGGCCGGTTACGGCCAGCCCGAATTTCGGCTCGTCATCCTCAACAGTGTGGCCGCCGACAACAATCGCTCCGGCTTCGTGAACCTTCTCTGCACCCCCTTTAAGGATTTCGACCAGGACGTCCTGTTCGAGGCAGGCCGGGAACCCAACCAGGTTCATCACCGTGAGTGGCTTTCCGCCCATGGCATAGATGTCGGAGAGGGCGTTGGCCGCAGCAATAAGCCCAAAAGTGCGTGGATCGTCGACGATCGGGGTGAAGAAGTCGACCGATTGCACCAGGGCACAATCCGGCGCAATTTGATAAACACCTGCATCCGCGAAGGGAATCGACGCGGTGAGGAAGTTCTTGTCTTCAACCGTTGGTAGCTGGCGCAGCACCTGCGCCAATGGCCCGGGGGCCATCTTGGCGGCTCAACCGCTGGTTTTAGACAGGTGAGACAGTTTTACGCTCATTGTATTTGCTCCATGGGTTCGGGGTGCAGGGAACAGGGTTAAGGGAATACCAAGCTTTTCCCTCCACCCTGAACCATTAACCTTTTACCCTTCTTTAGGTAATTGCCAGGCGACGCGTTCGTCACCTTTGCGCATAGTGTACTTGAGGCTGTCGAAGAGTTCCAGAATTGCCTGAGTTTGTTTACGGGCGCTGCCGATCAGGTCGCGGAAATCGCCCAGGGTCAGGGTCTCTTTTGACCTGAAATGATTGACCAGAGAGGTGAGCGCTTTCTGGTAGGCCGCCTTGTGCAGGAATGAATCATCGTTGAGGCGAATCAGGACGCCGTTGGCAAAAAGGAACGCGAGTAATGATTCCACCTGTGTGTCGGGAACTCCGGCCAGGGCCAGCATATCGACGCGGCCTTTGGCCTCAACGCCGGCATCAAGGTAAACTTTTTCAAGCTTTTGTAACAGCTTCTCCTGCTCCTCGGTCGGTTGAGGAGTGAAGTCGATTCTTGCCACCCATTCCCCGCGTTGAACCAGTTTCTCCTCATCAAACAGACCCCTGAGTAGTTGTTCAAAAGCTTTTGGCGCAACCTTCGCGGGCAACGCAGACTTGAGGGTTGCGTGCGGAATGCCGGGTTGCAGAGCATTGTCCCGGTGATAGTTGTCAACCGCGTCCAGAAGGGTGCGTTGCCAGGCTCGTGCGGTTTCCATGGTCACCCATTGGTCACCGATCCTGGTAACTTGCGAGGCTTCTGTAAGGCTTTCCAGGAGAGCTGTAATTTTCTCCCTGCCCAAGCCAGAGGCCTGTTCCAGTTCCTTTAGCTTGACACAGCCGAGCTCGGCAAGTTTCTGGACAATAAAAGAGCCCTCTCCCGATTCCAGCTCTTTCAGGGCAT
>JAOUDB010000126.1 GCA_029859485.1 Desulfuromonadales bacterium
GAACGACCTACAATTCTTATGTTGTAAAAGGGAACGAGAAAACAGCCTTGATCGATACCGTCAAGGCCCCCTTTACTGAAGAGTTTTTTGCCAAGATCGATGAGTGTGTTGGCCTCGATAATATCGACCTGGTGGTTGTCAACCATACAGAACCCGATCATTCCGGTGCCTTGATCAAGCTCCTTGAAAAACGACCGGAGCTACCGGTTTATTGTTCGCGTCCTTCACAGAATTTTCTCTCCCAGTTGCTGAATGGGCCGTTCAACTCCCAGGTTGTCAGTGATGGCGATGAAGTTGACCTTGGTGGGCGTACCCTTCGTTTTGTTCTGGCTCCTTATCTGCATTGGCCGGATACCATGTTCACCTACCTGGTTGAGGACGCCGTCCTTTTCCCCTGTGATGCATTCGGTGCTCATTACTGCGCCAGCAAACTCTTTGATGATGAGATTCCGGACTTCTCACAGGACTTTCATTTCTATTTCGACTGCATCATGCGCCCTTTTAAAGACAAGGTCCGGGCTGCCATCAGCAAAGTTGATGCGCTGGATCTGAAAATGATCTGCCCCTCTCACGGCCCGATTCGCCGGATCGACCCGCGTGCTGTGGTTGATTCCTATCGCCGCTGGTCAGCTCTGCCGCCTGAACAACCAAACCCTCGCGCCCTGATGTTAACCATGTCTGCGCACGGTAATACTCACCGCATGGCTAGAGAAATTCGTGAGGAGCTTGAGAAACAAAACTTCCAGGTTGTTGAGCTGCGTATGTGTGATCTGCGCGATAGTGACTTGCGCGACGAACTGGAGTTGGCGGACCTTGTGCTGGTCGGAACTTCGACGATTAATCGCGACGCGCCACCCCAGGCCTGGCACGCCATGTCACTCTTCTCCCTGGTGACGCCTAAAGCAAAGATTGCTGCCGCTTTTGGCTCTTTCGGCTGGAGTGGTGAAGCGGTCAAGTTGGTTGAAGAGCGCTTGAAAGGGCTGCGCTTTAAAATGCCGGTGCCCGGCCTGACGCTGCGCTTCTCACCGACCGACGATAATCTCCGCGAATGCCGCGAGTTTGCCGGCCAGGTTGCAGCCCAGGTTGTGGGTGCGGAGTAGGAACTTGTAACTCTTTTTAGATCGGTGGGCAGGGTCAGATGGCCCTGCCCACTGTATTTTTGCCTTCGGATACTCAGGCTTTTCGTGACTTCTATAACATCACCGGCACGAGTCGCAGAAATAGCAGTTGTTGCGCCTCTTGATAAAATTCTCAACTACGCAATCCCGGCCCGTTTGGCAGATGAGATTGGTATCGGTAGTCGTGTTCGGGTTCCTCTTGGCCGCCGTCAAGTGGTTGGCTATGTCATGAACTGGGCAGAGCCCGGTGATGCAAAGCTGAAAGATATTCTTGAAGTCATCGATCCCCATCCCCTGTTCCACCATAAGCATGCCGCTTTTTATCTACGGGCGGCGCGTTATTATGTTTATCCCCCCGGACAGGCGGTAAGAACTGCTCTGCCGGCTGGTCTCTCGGCCCTGGATAGCAAGCCGACTGTTTTGAGCGACAAGCTTTACCGGGCAACGGACCGGGATGAACAGCCGCAAGGTGCGCGACAGCGGGAAATCCTCGACTATGTCCGCATGAAGAACGAGTGTCCTTTAAGCCAGCTGCGAGAAACTTTTTCTGCCCCTCATGCGGCTTTACAGCGATTGGTTGAGCTGAAATTCCTGCAGTTCGAAGAGGTTGAACGTTGCCGGGATCCGTTTGCTGAAATCGAAGTTGTAGAACACTGCCCGGTTGAATTGAATGCTGCTCAACAGGTCGCTTTTACGGCAGTTCAGGCTGCCCTTGATGGTCCGTCGACGTTTGCCCCGTTTCTTCTTCACGGCGTCACTGGCAGCGGCAAAACCGAGGTTTACCTGAGGTCGATAGCCAAAGTCCTCGAAGCAGGCCGACAGGCGTTGGTCCTGGTCCCTGAAATTGCCCTGACGCCGCAACTGGTGACTCGCTTTCGCAGCTGGTTTCAGAATCATGGAGTGCGTCTGGCGGTGCTCCATTCCGGCCTGTCTGATGGGGAACGCTACGATGCCTGGAGGCAGGTTGCAAGAGGTGATGTCGATGTTGTGATCGGTGCTCGTTCGGCGGTCTTTGCGCCGCTGCCTGAGTTGGGGCTGATCGTGGTCGATGAAGAGCATGATGGTAGCTACAAACAGTCGGAAGGTTTTCGTTACAATGCCCGAGACCTGGCATTGATGCGTGGCCAGATGGAGGAGGCCGTCGTCATCCTGGGCAGCGCCACGCCGGTTCTGACCTCCTATCAGCGCTCTCTGGGGGGGCAACTGACCCACCTGGAGCTGCCCGAGAGGACTGCTGAAAGGCCCTTGCCGGAAGTCCTCCTGGTCGATCTTTCGCAACATGAAGGAGAGAGTCAGTTGAGTGAGCCGTTGCAGAGCGCTATGGCGGAAGCTCTGGCCGCGGGTGAGCAGGCACTCCTGCTGTTGAATCGTCGCGGTTATGCACCCTTTCTTCTTTGCCATGATTGCGGTGCCGCCCTGCGTTGCCCTAACTGTGATATCACCTTGACCTATTCACAGGTACAGAGCTCTTTGCGTTGTCACTACTGTGATTTCCACATGAGACCGCCGGAGAGTTGTGATCGTTGCAGCGGAGTCCGCCTGCTCCCCGAAGGAATGGGCACGGAGCGTCTCGAAGAGGAGATCCGGGAGCTTTTCCCCGAGGCCAGGGTGGCGCGCATGGATCGCGACACCACCAGCCGCAAAGGAGCTCACCATCGGTTGATAGAGCAGATGTCGGCTAGAGAGATTGACGTCCTGATCGGTACACAGATGATCGCCAAGGGGCATGATTTCCCGGCGGTCACACTGGTTGGTGTCCTCAACGCCGACACCGCGCTGAATCTGCCAGATTTTCGCAGCGCCGAAAGGGTTTTCTCGCTCCTCAGCCAGGTTGCCGGGCGAGCCGGTCGCGGAGACCGTCCCGGGCGTGTCATGATCCAGACCTATGCCGTAGATAATTATGCTCTCGATTTTGTCGCCCGCCACGACTACCAGGGCTTCGCTGCTCTGGAGCTGTCGCAACGCCAGGTCCTGGCGTATCCACCCTTCGGATATCTGGTGAACCTGGTCTTGAGTGGCAACGACGAAACCAGGGTCAACTGTGCAGCGGAGCAGATTTCTGTTAACCTGAAATCTCGTACGAGTGACGCGGAGGTGCTTGGTCCGGCCCCATGTCTGTTGCCGCGTTTGCGCAACAAGCACCGGGTGCAGATTCTGCTCAAGGCAAAAGAGCGTGAGCCCTTGCGTCGTCAGGTTGAGCAGTTACAGAGACTCAGGACACAACTCCCCGCCGGGGTCGTGTTGACCGTTGATGTCGATCCGGTCGATATGTTCTGATCAGAAAAGAAACCTCAAGCTGTAAGGCTGTAAGTTGTAGGGCTGTATCTTAAATCCGATAGTCTCACTTTATTTCACCTAAGACGCTTGGTCGTGGTCAGGTTGAGAGAACATATTTTATGAATAAACTGTCTTTGTTGATCTTTTTTGGCGTGCTGCTGCTTATTTCGTCCTGTGCGAAGCCACCGGAGCCGTCTCCGGTCGTTGAGGAACCGGTCATCGAAGAGCCGGCCATCGAAGAGCCGGTCGTTGATAAAGGCGTACCCACTCTGCAGGTGGTCGTCTGGACGGACGTTGTTGGCTGGCAGGAGGACAATCCGGGGCTCGCTCTTGGTGCTTTGCTGGAAAGTTGTTCGGCGCTGCGCTGGCGTCCGCAGTGGCAACCGGCCTGTGAGGAGGCTGCGGCCATGAAGCAGGCGTCCGAAGCGGAAGTCCGTGCCTTCTTTGAACGTAACTTTGAGCCTCATCAGGTCAGTAAACCGGACGGTTCCACGGAAGGATTGCTGACCGGCTACTATGTTCCGGATTTGCGGGGGAGTCGGGTGGCTTCAGCCGCTTACCCTTATCCGCTTTATCAACGTCCGAACGATCTGCTGACTATCGACTTGAGTGATGTCTACCCGGATTTAAGCAATTATCGCTTACGCGGCCGTCTTGACGGGCACAGGGTTGTCCCTTACTGGGACCGAAGCGAAATCGACAGCCAGAAACGACCTCTGGTCGATCAGGAACTCTTCTGGGTGGCTGACCCGGTCGAACTCTTCTTTCTGCAAATCCAGGGTTCAGGTCGGATTTTGTTTGATGATGGTGAACAGGTGATGGTCAACTATGCGGACCAGAACGGCCACCCTTACAGGTCGATCGGTAAATACCTGATCGATCGTGGTGCCATGCCTCGCAGCAAGATGTCGATGCAGAATATCAGGTTATGGGCAAGGAACAACCCGAGCGAAGTCGATAACCTCCTTAATCAGAATCCGAGTTATGTGTTCTTCAGGGCTTTGCCTGCTGATGTAAAGAGTCCGCCGGGGGCGCTTGGTGTGCCGCTGACCCCTGGCCGGAGTCTTGCTGTTGATCGGCGTCACATACCCCTGGGAGCGCCGGTTTTCGTTGACACCTTCTGGCCGAACAGTGATAAGCCGCTGCGACGCTTGATGATGGCACAGGATACCGGGGGGGCTATTAAGGGCCAAGTTCGTGGAGATTTTTTCTGGGGAATGGGTTCACAGGCAGGTTCTCAGGCCGGTCGCATGAAACAAACCGTACGCTTCTGGGTTCTCTTGCCTCGAGAGGTGTCGGTTGATTAATGCTTCAATTTATAGAGGACAATGCCATCGTGTTTAATAAAGGAAAGACTTCAATGCTTTTGAAAAGATATTCCCTGCGCTGTTGTTGCTTGACGCTCCTTGTTCTGCTGGCAATGACCAATGTTCTGCATGCGACCACTCCCGAGAAGGGGATGTTTCTGGTCGCAGATGAACAACTGAAGGACCCGCGTTTTCGTAACGGGGTCATCCTGTTGATCCAGCACAACGAGCAAGGTAGCGCAGGATTAGTCGTCAACAGGGGGAGTCGCCTGTCTCTGTCGGCGATTCTTCCAAAAGATTCAAGCTTGACCGGGGATGGGAGAACACTCTCTTATGGTGGCCCGGTTGACCCGAATACCCTGCTTGCTTTGGTTAAGGTTCGCAATTATCCACCGGAGCCTGCCGATGAAGTTGTTGAAGGGCTTTATGTGACGGGGGTTGGAGTGCTTGATGAGTGGACGGATTTTTCAGCTGAGGTTGTCAGCTACCGGACTTTTGTCGGTTACACCGGTTGGGCGGCGGGGCAGTTGGGCGCTGAAATTCAACGCGGTGACTGGTCTGTTCTGCAAGCCGATGCAGAGAGCGTTCTAACGGGTGATCAGGGGCAACTCTGGAAACGTTTGCGAGAAACTCTACCGAAGTAAAGACAGACTTCAGCTCTCACCCTCTTCGCCGGTTTTGCCAAGTCGGTCCAGCAGTGCTTTTACCACGACATCAATGCGTGCCTGGTCTTCTTCCAGAATGTTTATAAAGCGCAGGCCAATCTGTTGCATATCGTTGGTATCGACATCGCAGATCCAAACTGCTTCGGCCAAAGCACAGATAATCCCTTTCTTGTCACCAATGGAGAGGTAGGCCAGAACAAGATCTGATTGGTCGACAGGAGCCTTGAGGGGGAGTCTGATGCCGCCTCCGGCCAGGTTGGTCAGGGTCTTTTTAAACTCGGTCAGCTCTGCAGCAGAGACCCCGTCCTTGATTTTCTTGACATTCTCTTCCCACAGTGAACGCATATCTGCCAGGTTGCCCGTATTCCTATGAATGCCTACCCAGGCATTCACGTCCACGCGACGATAGATGCGTCTGGAGATGAATTCCAGGTTGCCCTCAAACTGCAGACGGATATCCTGACCGCTGATGCGTTCAACAAAAGAGGCCACCAGTCGCAACCCCATGCCCATGTGGTCGGTCAGAACCTCAAACTGCATGCCCGGTTCAAAGGGGTAGGAGTCTGCGGCATCACAGCCGTAGGGAAGGGCCAGGTCAAGCTGCATCGGTTTGCTGTGCATGGCGTAGCCGGTGATGGTATCCAGAGCGACTTGTCCCTCATCAGTGAAGATCCGCTTGATGAAGACTTTCTGCCCTTTATTAAAGTATTTTCCGTAAGGCATAATTTAAAATCTGATCCCTGGTTTCTCTATTCGTCTGTGCCGCCGCACACAGACTTCTCGATTTCAGCCGCGACTGCCTCTACCGTCATCCCGTCGCCGGGGATCGTCACCTCAGCGTACTTCTGGTAAAGAGGCAGGCGTTCCTTGTAAAGGTTCTCATAAGTTTCGTTCGGGCCGATGACCAGTCCCCGATTGTCCATGTCGTGAACCCTGTCGAGCAATTCTTCCAGGGGGATGTCGATAAACACCAGTTGACCGAGCGTCCTCAGCCGGCCCATCGCCCGCTCACTGTACACCGCAGAACCTCCGGTAGCAACCACGCTGTGCGTTGTTGTGAGCGCTATCAGAACCTGCTCTTCGATAGCTTTGAAGTTTTCAAGCCCTTCTTTGGCGATGAGTTGCTGCAAACGGCATTGTTGCTGACTCTGGAGCAGCAGGTCGGTGTCGACGAAATTGTAGCCGAGCCGCTTGGCCAGAAGTACGCCTACGGTGCTCTTGCCGGCCCCTGGCATGCCGATCAGAATGATGTTCAGTGCGCAATCAATTCGCATGCAACAAAAATTGCCTGATTATTGACTCGGGGTCAACTGTAGAATGTTTGTTTGTTACTGAATTGGCTTGTTTAATATTCTTATGAGTGTTCACTTGAGAACACCAAGTGGCTGAAATAATCTAGAGAGCAGTTCACGCCGAAGAGTCGTTTGAGAGATGTGATCAAGATCCAGGTTTCTAAAAACAAACGGGTCTATAACTCATACAAAGGGAAAATATTTTTACACCAAATCAGGCAAGAGCTGAAATCAAAAGACCAACGCAAAGACGCTAAGAAAAGCCAAGAAAGACGAAAAGGGAGCTATCCTTGCTTTTTGAAACGGTTTTCTTTGCGGGCTTTCTCTACCCCTTCGCGCCTTTGCGTTAAATACTTACAATCTTCGTTTTGGTTATAAGTCCGAAAACAAAAGCGCCGCACCCTGTTCAGGGTTGCGGCGCTTTGTGTCACTTTGGTTCTAACCTAGTCGTCTTCAGAGGTTAGTCTTCTGCGATCTTGAGCACGATTTTGCCGAAATGTTTATCTTCTTCCATCATCCGGTGCGCTTCTACGACCTCATCGATGGTAAATACTTTTTCAATAATC
>JAOUDB010000127.1 GCA_029859485.1 Desulfuromonadales bacterium
ACAGGGTAACGCCCAACATTAAAATTAAAACAAAACGCATGTGTTTCTCCTGAAAATGCAGACATCAGATTGGGTAGCGCCAAGATCAAGCTTTCACAAAAGCTTTGCTGCCCTCTGAAATAACGACGAGGCATAAATACTTACGCCAGTCAATCATACTTCAAAAGCTCTAACCTTCAAGCCCTGAAAAACTTAATTATCTGAGAAACGTTGTAATCCTAAGCGGTTGAAAAATTGTAAACGTCTCATTGTCGGGAGCTAAAATCTGGCACATAAAGTTAACAAGTCTTCATCCCCTGCTCGGGAGCAGACGAAATCAGGTCATAGAGGTCTTTTTAAGTTTCTCCAAGTATTCGTCTTTAAATGCTCGCCGCATCTTCGCAGCCTGGTCTCGCTGCTTCTCATCCTCTGTTTCAGGGACATAAGGTGGGATCGCTTTCGGTTTCCCTTCCTCCATAGCCACCATAGTGAAATAGCAGTGATTAGTCTGTCGTCTTTCCCGAGTTCTGATATTCTCAGCGATGACTTCCACACTAATCACCATGGAAGAACGTCCTGCCGTGTCAATGCGAGCAATAAAAGAGACCAGTTCTCCGACATGAATTGGCTTACGAAACTCAACTAAACCGACCGAAACTGTGACCACATAACTCGCAGAGTAACGTGACGCACAAGCAAAGGCTGCTTCATCAAGAAACTTAAGGATTGTCCCACCATGCACATTGCCAGAGAAATTTGCCATCTCCGGGGTCATTAAAACCGTCATGGTCAACTCGGTTGATTTGTTCTGTTGAGACATATCTCTCCTTCAAGGCAAACAGCTCAAGCTTTATTTTCACTTTTCCAGATTTTTTTCATCTTCTCCGGATCAGCAACATAGTCATAACCGAAAACAATGTCCATCTTGCCCATAATGCTGTGTACCCATCCGGGGGCGATCACAACAAAGCTACTATTCACGGAGGCTTCATTCCCTAGACGTTGATTTTCGCGACCTGTTTACCGGCCTCTCAATCTTTAATCCTCTTGAAATCAATAACCAGCAGGAGCCTTGACAACAATATACGTCACATTCCCGCCAGAATAGGCCCGTGAATACCAATCATTATCACAGCGATAGTAGGTGACACCGTTAACATGAACAGTAGTTGACGTGCATGAAAGCGAGCGAAACGTTGCATAAGTTATACTCGTGCCAACCCTGTAACGATAACGATCGTTATACCAGTCACGCCGATCATCTCGCACATCATCTCCGTAGTCCTGCCAGTCTTCACGTCTCTCCTTGCGAGCGTCCCGTATGTCATCTTGCCGGTCGCCACGATTGTCTTGCATTTCGCTACGCCGATCACTACGATTGTCCTGCATCTCGCCACGCTGAGCGCCACGATTGTCTTGCCTGCTACCGCGATTATCAGAAAGGCTGCTGCGATTGCCTCCACGCTGACCACTCGGTGCCTGATGACTGCGAACCGAACCGCCAGAGGCTGGCCCACTTCGAGAGAAGCTTCTGCCGCCTCCGCCTCGACCGCCACCACCGCCACCACGACGCGCCTCAACTTCGGCCACAACAAACAGCAAAGCTACCAAACAAGCACATCCAGCGATCACCAATTGCCACTTCCTTTTCATCATGGCTGACCTCCTTCCGATTGCATCTCAACATCTACCACCGCGAAGGGAATGCGTTCCGACTTCTCGGAAGGTGTGTAAGTAAAGGTCTCGTCACTTAGCTTTGGAGCTGTTTCCCACTCCATAAACTGCCCCCAGAATTGAGGCTGACCTTCCTCATTTTTATACGTGATGATAATTCTGCGCGGCAAAGGTTCATCGCCCTGAGGGATCCAGATCTGGAAATCAACCTTGTCATTACGCATGGCGAGGTGATCACAGAGTACGCCTGCCAACATCGACTCATCAACATATATCCCGGACTCTATCTTGGCAGTCAGCACAGAGCCTGGATCACTCACGAAAAAATCTCTTAAGGGGATTGGTCTCTGAAGCTCCTCAGCGAGAAAGTCGAGGGCGTCATCGATTTCGCCTTTGAACGGGGCCTTGGCATAAACCGCTTCCTCGGGGTTAGATAGCACGACCTCCTTGCCGTCATAGACAACGCTGCCATGAACTCCATCCCTGCGGACAAAATCAACCCGAAAATGATTCGGGCGTTGAATCGTGACGTCCTGATGGGAGCCGAACTCTATCTTCTGACCCGTCTCTTGCAACACATCGAAGCCGAATTCGGCAGTCACCTGAAACTGTTTAAGTTTGGCAAGATAGTCCATAGAACGGTTGAAAATCTCCAGGACCTCTTCTTCTATAACATTAGCCTTCTGGTCCGTTGACGCCGGCTCTGCGGCATTGGCCTTTGGCAGGCCTGTGAGCCCTAAAAACAGAACGAGTAACAGGAAGCAACTTCGGGATACTACAGACATCTTGATTCTCCTCTCAATTTCCAATGATTTGCAGACAGGCGTTTAGTCCCATGCCATTGTTTGTGAGTAGTGCAACAGCAAAAGCACGCTCAGTAAAAGACACGAATATAAATCCTTAATTTAAAACGTTGCAATGAATTGATAAACATCAGGCTCAGGATACCGATTGCGATCCTTGACTGTCCCCATTTCCAAAGCTTCTGGCAACTTACTCTTTCATTGACATGACTATTCCCCAGTGAACTCAGTTAACAGTCTGAATGGAATCTGAAGTTAACTCAACAGTCTCCTGATCAGCAATATCAATCCAACCGCCACCCATGGCCCGATAAACGTCGACCAGGCTCGTCAGCACAGCAGCCTGGGTTTGCACATAGTCAAGTTGGCCGGAGAAGAGGCTCCGATTAGCGTCGAGCACCTGCAGGTAGCCGGTGGTGCCGGCGTCGTACTGGTAAACGGCCAACCTTGCATAGGTTTGCAGGGCGCCGACCCTGCGCCCCTTGGCGGCCTGGGTTTCGCGCCCTTTGGTGGTTGCCACCAGGGCATCTTCCACATCACGGAAACCAGCAATGATTGACTGTTGATAACGGTACAAAGCTTCACGCTGAGAAGCCTCAGCGGTCATGACCTGGCCTTCGATCGCCCCGAAGGTAAAGATGGGCGCCAAAACGTCGCCGCCGACCTCCCAGATTGCCGACGGCCCTTCGAACAAATCATTGGAGTGGATACTGGCCGTTCCATAACTGCCTGTCAGCGCTAAGCGCGGGAAGTAGAGGGCACGAGCTGCACCGATCTGGGCGTTGGCGGCAATTAATGTCTGCTCGGCTTGGATGATGTCGGGTCGCTGCTCAAGCAGTTCCGACGGGAGACCGGCTGGAATCTCCGGTACGGTCAGCTCGTCAATCGTTTTACCTCGCGGAATGGACTGCGGATTGCGACCAAGCAGAACAGAGAGCAGGTGCTCCTGCTGGGAGACCAGACTTTCCAGTTGTGGAATAGCCTGGCGGGCATCTTCATATTCCGATTCGACCTGACTCACCTCGACCTGCGAAACAGTGCCATGAAGATGCCGCAGGTTGAAGATACGCAACGACTCGGCATAGGCCTGTTCGGTCTCGCGAGCGATCACAAGTTGGCGATCGAGACCCCTCAGAGTCAGGTAACTGCTGGCAACATTGCTCACCAACGTTAGCAGAACAGTACGGCGACCCGCCTCGCTGGCAAGGAGCTCGGCTTGAGCCGCTTCATTTAACCGACGTATTCTACCCCAAAGGTCAACTTCCCAAGTTGCGTTGAGCGCTCCCTGGTAGGTGCTGTAATCGTCGTTATTGCCGGGGAGCAAGCCTGTCTCCGTGTCTTTCTGCCGGAATGCGCTTGCCGAGGCGCCGATCTGCGGGAAGAACTCCGACCTTGTGGTTCGGTATTGGCCGAGGAACTGATCGACGCGGGCCGTTGCGGCCTTGATGTCCAGATTCTCGTTCAGCGCCCTAGTAATCAGTTCATCAAGGGCCGGGTCATTGAACTGCTGCCACCAGGCAGTGTTGACCAGTTCGGCCGCGGCGTCATAGGAGACCGTCCACGCTGAGGGAGTTTCGACGGTTGGCTTTACGTAATCGGGGCCAATGGTGCAGGCACACAGGAATAGGACGATAAGACCGGTAAATAACAGGTTACGCATGATGGTCACCTCCTTCTTGAGGGGACGGCTCTAAAACAGCCTTCTTTTTACGGCTGAACAGCCCGGTGGCGTCCTCGAGTACAACGAAAAACAGCGGTACGAAGAAGGAGGCAACACAGGTGGAGGCGAGCATGCCGCCAATGACCCCGGTCCCGATCGCGTGTAGACTATTAGCACCGGCGCCGGTGGCGATCGCCATCGGCACGCAGCCGAGGATAAAGGCCAGCGAGGTCATGACAATCGGTCTTAATCGAAGGCGAGCAGCCTCAATGGCCGCTTCGTTGACTTCCATTCCGTTATGCAGGTTCTCCACGGCGAACTCAATAATCAGGATGGCGTTCTTGGCCGCCAGCCCAACCAGGGTGACCAGGCCGACCTGGAAATAGACATCATTTTCCAGCCCTCGTCCCCATGTCAGCAGCAAGGCGCCGCAGACGGCGAAGGGGACAGCCATGACCACGCCGACTGGCAGCGACCATTTTTCATACTGGGCCGCCAGGATCAGAAAGACCATAATCAAACCGAAGATGAAGGCCGAGCTTGAAGTTCCACCGGCCTTCTTCTCCTCGAACGCCTGACCGGACCAGGAGAAACCGTAGCCGGAAGGAAGAACCTCGGCAGCAACTGCTTCCATGGCGGCAATTGCCTCCCCGCTGCTGTAACCAGGGGCCTGGTTGCCGGTCAGCTTGGCCGCCGGGAAGTTATTGAAGCGCGGCAGCAGACCGGGGCCGGCGACATAGCGGACCGTGGCCAGGGCCGTGAGCGGGATCATGCTGCCGTTGCTCGAACGGACATAAATCTGCTCAAAATCCATGGGTTGGTCGCGATATTCGGGCTGAGCCTGGATGACAACCTGCCAGATCCGGCCGAAATCGACGAACTGGGAAACAAAGGAGGAACCGAAATAGGCCTGCAGGGTCTGGTAGACGTCCGCAACCGGTACACCAAGTATTTCCGCGCGGGGGCGGTCGAGGTCGAAATAGAGTTGTTGCTCCGACGCGGAGAAGGTCGTGGAGACGGCGGTCAAGGTCTTGTTCTCGCGGGCTTTGGCAACAAAGTCCTTGGTCACCTTGTCCAGCTCCTGCGGGCTGCCACCACCCATGCTCTGAATATAAAACTCGAAACCGCCGGTGGTTCCCAGACCCGGTATCGATGGAGGATTCAAGGGGAAGATTATACTCTCCTTGATGCCACCAAGTTGCTTGTGCATATCGGCAACCACTGCAAAAGCCGACTGAGTCTCTTCCTTGCGTTCCTCATACGGTTTTAGCGAGGCAAACATCAGTGCCGTGTTGGTCTTGTACTGGCTATCGATGATGCTGTAACCATCAATCTGGGCGACTGCATTCACCGACGGGTTGTCCAGCAGCATTTTGACGGCCTCATCACTAGCGGCTGTGGTCCTCTCCAGGCTGGAGGCGTCGGGCATGATGCTGCCAACATAGATGTAGCCCTGATCCTCCACGGGGACGAAACTGCCCGGGACAATACTGAACATGAAGACCGTGCCGGCCAGCACGCCTACGAACAGCAGCATACCGATCAGTTTGTGACCGATCAGCCAGCGGACTCCGCCCACATAGTGATCGGTCACCCAGGTAAAACCATTTTCAAACCACTTGAAAAAACCCTTCTTCTCATGCGTGCCCGGCTTGAGAATACGGGCCGCCAAAGCCGGTGAAAGGGTCAGCGCGACCACCCCGGAGATCACCATAGCGATGGCGATGGTGATGGCAAACTGCTTGTAGAGGGTTCCGGTCATGCCGCCGAGAAAGGCGACCGGGAGAAACACCGAGACCAGGACCAAAACAATAGCGATCAGTGCTCCGGCCAACTCCTCCATCGCCTTCACTGCCGCTTCCTTCGAGCTCATGCCGAGGGTTGCCATACTGTGCTCAACGCTTTCAACAACGATGATGGCATCATCGACCACTAGACCGATAGCCAGAATCATGCCGAACAGGGTGAGCATGTTAGTGGAAAAACCGAGCATGTAGATGCCGATGTAGGTACCGACGATGCAGATCGGCACGGCTATGATCGGAATGATGGTAGCGCGAAAGCTCTGCAGGAAGAGGAAGACCACCAGCACCACCAGAATAACCGCTTCGAAGAAGGTGTGCACGACCTTTTCGATGGAGGCTTTGGTAAACGTGCTGGTGTCGAGCACGATATTGTATTTAAGACCGTCTGGAAAGCTCGGCTGGATCTGGTCGATCAGGGCACGGACATTGGCCGAGGTTTCAATGGCGTTAGCCCCGGGCTGCTGGTAGACAATAATAGCGGCCGAAGTTTTACCGTCGACCTTGGCCCGCAGCGAGTAATCCTTGGAGCCCAGTGCGGCGTAACCAACATCCTTGAGACGGACAATGGCTGCACCTTGTTCGTCGGTACGAAGGATGATCTCGTCAAACTCAGCCGGCTTGGTGAGCATCCCCTGAGAGGTGACCACGAAGCTCTGTTGGGTCCCCTCCGTGGTCGGGTTCTTACCTATCGAGCCGACGCCGAAGGCCTGGTTCTGTCCTGCTATGGCATTGGAGACGTCCTTGGCGGTCAGTCCCATCTGCGCCAGACGGTCAGGCTTGAGCCAGATGCGCATGGCAACATCAGGGACCGGAAACATACTTGAGAGGTTTGCTCCTGGAATACGCTTGATGGCATCTAGCAGGTAGAGGTTGACGTAGTTGCCCAGATAGGTTGAGTCGTAGCGGTCATCCTCAGAGTAGAAGCTTATGACCATCATGAAGGCGTTGGAACGCTTCTGCACGATGACCCCCTGCTTGGCAACCACCTCGGGTAGCTGAGAATTGGCCTGGCTGACGCGATTCTGCACGTTGACCTGGGCCAGGTCCGGATCGGTCCCCGGATCGAAGGTCACGGTCAGGGTCATGTTGCCGGACGACGAACTGGTCGAGAGCATGTAGCTCATGTCATCGACACCATTGACCTGCGCCTCGATCGGCGCTGCCACCGTGTTGGCAACAACCTCGGCAGTCGCACCTGGATAGGTCGTGGTGACCTGTACGGTTGGCGGTGCAACATCGGGGTACTGGGCAACCGGAGTCGCTTTCATGGACACGAGCCCGCCCAGGAGGATGA
>JAOUDB010000128.1 GCA_029859485.1 Desulfuromonadales bacterium
AATTAATATTTTTTCCTTTTTTTTGGTTGCAAAAAGCGTACTCAGAAGGCCTCTGTAATCATGCTCCCAAAAGGCAGGTGCGCTACCAGGCTGTGCTATCGTTATCCTTCAATGATTGCAGTATGTTGATGTCATTTTGAGCTTTATTGAAAACCCATAGCGCATCGTCATAGCGCACAGGTTCCCGAATCCTTTGAAGTAACGTGAAGCTGGTGCGTCACCGATAGCCCACCTGGGGAAATCATCAAAATAGGCTTGTAGCACACCTACTATCTATAACTGTGTCAAGCGGAGGCTTGACCCTTTTCCCCCTGCTGATTGGTGGGGCGAAGTGTTCCAGGCAATTAAAATCCGTACAGGGTTGGCAAAAGCCAGGACAAGGTCCCCCAGAGAATCAGCACCAAGGGGATACCGATACGAAGAAAATCATTGAAGGTATATTCACCTGCGTTCATAACCAGAAGATTCGTCTTGTAGGCCATTGGCGTGGCGAAGCTCATGTTGGCCCCGAAAAGCACTGCGAGCACAAAAGGTTCGGCCGGTTGCCCCATCTGGGTGGCAATGGAAATGGCAATGGGCGTGCCCATGACGGCCGTTGCGTTATTGGAAACGGCGTTGGTCAGGATGGCCATCAGAAGCATCAAGCCGCTGAGCATGAAAGTGGGTGATGCATCTCCCGAAAGGCTCAGAAACAATTGCGCCAGATAATCAGCGCCCCCTGTTTTGAGTAGCGCTGAGCCAAGTGCCAGGCTCGACACAACGATCATAATCACCTGTGTGCTCAGGGCTTTGGTCGCGTCATTCCAGCTCAGACAACCGAAGATAATCATGAGCAGGGCGCCACACGATGCGCTGGTCGCGATCGGTAACCAGCCGAAGGCCGCGGTGAAAATAATCGCCAGCATGATCAGCAGCGCCAGAGGCGCTTTCTGCGTGTAGGGAAGGTCCATGGTCGCATCAAGGACCAAGAGGTCTTTTTCTTGTTTCAGCTTGGAAATCTGTTCGCGTGGGCCCTGGACCAAGAGGATATCGCCTGACTGCAGGCGGATATCGCTGATCGAGTCGAGCCCCTTCTGCAGGCGCTTGCCTGCTCTGTGGATAGCAAGAATGATAGTCCCGTAACGGTCTGCAAATCGTATCTCACTGAAGGTTTTTCCCCGCAGATGTGAACCTTGAATGACAGCAATTTCGGCAATCTGTTGATCCTCTGCCTTGAGCGGATGATCAGCATCCACGGGGTTGTCAAGGACTTCATCCTGGTAAAGAGCCCCCTCCAGCAAAGCTTCGATCTCTTTTAGCCGTTCCGGAGTGTCGCGAATAATTAGTTGATCCCCGACCTTCAGGATTACGCTGGGAAGCGGCATGATGAGATTGTCTTTGCGGCGCCTGATGCCCTTAACCTTCATTCCTCCGCCAACCTTCTTTATGGCCTCCGCAAGAGTTTTTCCAATGATTGAGCTCTCTTCCCGAATGGCCAGGTGTGCAGAAAAAATCCGTGGCGATGCGTCTGCAAGGGTCAGCTTCCGCTCCGGCATGATCCGTGGAACGATCAGCCAGAGGTAGAGGATCCCGATCCCGCCGGAGATAGCGGCCGGGATCAGAAAGTCAAACATTTCCATTCGGTTTATACCCATGTCGGCGGCAACGGATACCACCAGAAGATTGGTCGAGGTACCGATGGTCGTACAGGTTCCGCCCAGCATGGTCGCAAACCCCATAGGCATCAGCACCGTTGAGGACTTGATCTTGGTGCGGATGGAGACACTGATCAGAATCGGCAGAAGCAGGACAACGACGGGAACGTTATTGATAAAGGCGCTGATGAAAGCAGCGACCAGCAGGGTGAGCAGTAAAGAGGTGGCCGGGCTGATTTTCCACAAACTGGCAAGCCCTCGCCCTACCGGCTCCAGGGCTCCGGTTCGAACAACGCCCTGACCGGCAATCATCAGGGCACAAACCGCCACCAGAGCTTCGTGACCGAAGCCGTGAAAAAAAATGTCAGCATGCAGAGTTTCTCCATTGAACTTAAATGGGATAAGCTCAAAACCCAAGGCCAGGGAAATCAAGATGATAAAGCTTGCCGTCTCCAGCGGAAGGTTTTTCCGGGTAAACAGGAACAAGGCGAAAACTGCCAGGGCAAGCACTGCCATGGCATGAGGGTTAGGAGGAAGAGGAAGGCTGTACATCAAGGGCTCCATAAGCTGTGCAATAAAAACACGCACATTTGGCGGTTGAATATAAATGTGCCACAAAAATAGCGAAAACCAAGTTAAGCCACTAGATAAAGAGTTCAAAGAGTTCAATCACGCAACCAAAATCATCATAAAGACAAAAAATTTATAGCCACTTGGATCATCTCCAGGTGGCCTTTACTGTTTATCTCTTTGCTGTTTCCAAAAAGTAGTAATTTTATCAGCTTCAGTTGCTTGCTCTTATCATACCAGTACGAAAGTACTTTTTCGCAAATCCACCACAACATTAATCGCCGCAATTATGACTTGACTAGTCATCGTTTGGGGATAGAGTTCCTTTAGAGTAATGTAAAAGTTTGTTTCTATTTTTTACTTGAGTCTTTCGTGAATATTCTGGACATAAATCGCCCACATTTTTTAAAGGTAGTTGCGTTGAAATTTATCATTCGATCTCAAATAATTTTCCTATGCACCATCCTACTCCTTCCTATCGATACTCCAGCTCTCATCTCCGAAGGAAGACCAGGGAACCCATATTTTGACCAAGTATTGTTTCTGCAAAAAAAAATAATTGAGAACGACAAAGTAGTTGCTGTCTCTCTTGCATTCACAGACCCGAGAAACAATGAGGACCTCTGTCTTAACAGAATGGATGTATTTGATGGACTGGAAAAGTTTCGCGACATACACGAGAAGCAATGGGTTCTTGTAGACTTCACGCTTGAAAGCTTGATCATCGCGGAGGGGTTTGCGGGTGATGCTGATGTCACTTGGGTTAAGGCATGTCCTGATGTTGATACCTGCATAGAATGGGGCAAGCAAAGAGCCCTGAACCCAGAGGAGCAGGAACGGAGAGCGAACTTTCCTCGGCCTAAAGCACTTGTTAAATCAAACCTTGAAGACATCACTCAGCGTCTGGAACTAGGTAGAAAACTAGTCAAAGTGGCTCGATGTCGTGGGTGTCATAATATCGAAGGCTCCGGGCCAAATTACGCGCCGAGCCTGACTTGGAAACGCATTAAATACGATAGCGGTTGGGTTGAAAGTTACCTGATGTCTCCTTATCGTATGCGGCCGGCGATGGATAACTTGATGATGCTCAACTACACTTCTCCCAATGCCATGCCCAGTTTACAGCAAGAAGAAGTAAAAGTAGTCGCCGAATACCTCGAAAGAGTGGCTATTGCAAGTGCCCCGAGTAGTGACTGGAGGAGAGAACTATGGGATGACTATGACTGCTTTGATTGCCATGTGAAACTTTACAAATCAGAGCCACTCGTCTATCAGCCAACCGTATTACCTGAAAACACGAAGGATATGCTGGAAGCTTCCTCAACATTAAGCTTATGTTTAGGATGTCACACTTTTGGAGACATGCGTACAGCAGAACAAATTCCTGCAGGAACTGCACATCCATTCGCTCCAGACCTACTGCTTGCTTTTGAAAAGTTGAACCTTAATTTCATATCAAAATTTTTGGAAGACCCCACACACCTTGTACCATTAACAAAAATGCCGAACTTGGGGCTAAATGATGATCAGGTGCTTGAGATTAAAGGCATCGCAAAGAAAATCAAAGAGGAAATCGAAGAAGGACAAATCAAACCAAACCACATGTATTACAATCTAGAGAAAAAAAACCTTAAATGACGGACTAATCCTCCACAGAACACGACTGGGGTGATGGATCAGCTGTGCCTAGATTGCAAGACTTGTGAGACGAATAACGGCTTATTATTGATAGAGAAATATAAGAAGACAAAATGATGGCCATCTGGATCAGTTCCGAGTGGCCAATACCCCAAACATACAACTTCTAAACATCAAAACAATGCGAGAGGTTAAATAGTAAGCTCATGTCTTCTTCTGAACATGCACGATCCTCGTCACGTCATGCTTCTTGAAAAGCAGTTTCCAGAAAACGTCGAAGAGCCTCTTAAGTGTTCGGCAGATAAATATTGATTTGCTTAGATGTCAGTTCTATCAATTACTTCAAAGGCAACTCCCAGAAAGAGCCTTTGCCGTCAATGCCTTGGACTTGTCCAGAATACCCAAATGAAATTCCTGTCGTTCCGGTAGGAACATTGTAAGATTTTGAGAAGTCCTGGATGTCTTTTGTGTTGTTGGTCCAGACGTTGACGAAAATGGCAGTTTTTAGGACTCGAAAATCTTTATCTAGAAAGAAGATATATGTATCCATTCTGGGAATATTTGTATACATCATTTGATAATGTTGACTAAGGGCGGCCTGTCCCGAGATTTCAAGACTGTTACCATCTTGAATATACTTATAGTCAATTATGAGGTCAAAGGTCTCCCATGTAGCACTGGTATGACTACCCTCCTGCAATGCCACGACAGGCACAGATGAGACTTTGTTACCGTGATAAAACATTGGCACCTCGGCACAGCCCGAAGCAAGAATCAATAGACATGTGAGGCCTAAGCATGTCTGTTTTACTTTAATTGACATTGTGAATATCCTTATATGGAGGACCATTGTAACATAGCCTTTTAGGCTTTTTTGGCTTCCCACAAGTCACCACTTGTGAGAAGAGAACCGGCTTCTTGTTGACAGAGGTATTCAGTAAGCCCTTTAATCCACAAAACTGTGGCCACCTGGATCAACTCCGGGTGGCCATTTTTATTTATCAGGGTTTCTAGTAAACACCTCAAATACGCCGAAATTGGCAGCCCTAATTTTATCATCAGAAACTCTAATAGATTTTATCAGAATTACTCGTTTGACACTGTTCATAGCTCCTCCTATTGTTCAACAATAGGTTTGGTATCAATAGGGGGGAGTAATGAAACATATTGGTGTCTCAGTCGGCTATGTGTTGTTGTTTCTATTCTTTTGTTTAATTTCCACCAGCAGTTTTGCTGAACATCAAAGAATCGTATCTACTTACAAAACTCATATACAGAGCAATGAACATAAGGCTGAAGACTTTGGTCACCAGATACATCACATGCTTTTTTTGACTGGAATTGGAGACACTTTTCATTTTCTGAATAGTGAAAAAGAGGCTGCTGGCGAAACTCCCTTTTATTGTCAACCGATAAGTACAAGATTGACTGGCCACGATTACCAAAGCATTTTTGAGAGGTATATTCAGAGTAATGACAGTTCCGAGTTTAACTCGCTGACCATACCCGAAGCATTGCGCTTAGCATTACAGGACAAATTCCCCTGCCCCTGATTTGCCAAGTTCGATATTCCCGGGCACGCTCTTTTACTGTAAATCACCATTTATAAAACACGAAAGCCCTCAATCTTCGGATCGAGGGCTTTCTGAGTATTGCAGGACAAAAAAACCACTATTGGAGGTAGGAGGCAATTAATATCCAATTTCCATTTAAATATATAGTGATCACATTAAAACCAAAGTGATCTAAATCACAATGTCTGAGAATTATTTATCACGACATGTGAGACGAAAAACGGCTTATTCTTGATAGAGGTATTCAGTAAGCTAAAATTATGGCCACCAGGTTTCGATCCTTTTTGGCCTTTCTTGTAATGCAGGGTCAGCAATAATTTCGCATTTAGGTCAAAACCTCCCTTTGAATTAGTTGCAACAGGACTTGTGAGAATTTTTTGAGATGCGTTTGCTATGACTCGTCGTTGTGGTTGTTTTTTACTAAATGTCAGGGTTTCTAGTGAACACTCCAAACGCGTCACTACTTTTCGTCAAAACAATGCGAGAGACTTTTAGTTAATAGCTACTCTTTTCTGCATAACCTGAGATTGAAGGCCCGATAACTGTCGGGCCTTTTTGCGTCTGCTTTATGTGGAAACTTGTCATTAGTGACAAAGTCGATGGGCCACAGTTTCCAGAACTCTTTGACAGTAAAGAAATGACGCGAATACAGACACTTGGCAAAGACTGTAAAAGTAGTGCTTTAGCTATGCAAAACGATTAAAGATGATGTCAATGAGTGATAATCGACCGAAAAAGGGAAACGTATTTCTGCATCGGGGACACACAAATTGTGTGTCCCCGATAAGTTTCGAAGCAGTTTGTGGTACTTTTGTCAGAGTGGTTTTGATTCAAGTTGTGTTTTTATCACAGCAAAGCGGAGCGCATTATGAACTGCCGCAACAGACTTTTGCCTTTTCTGATCCTGCTGATATGCCTGCTGCTCTTGCCGTTTCCGGTCCATGCCCAACAAACACTCAGCGGCCAGGCGTTGATCGGGGCCATCCAGCAGGGTGGTTACAACCTGTATTTTCGTCATGAAGCAACCGACTGGTCTCAACAGGACGCTGTTCAGCAAAGGGATGACTGGCAAAGCTGCGATGGAAGCAGGATTCGTCAGCTATCTGAACAGGGACGTCAAAATGCCAAAAGAGCAGGGCAGGCCATGCGAAGCCTGAATATACCGGTCAGTGAGGTTTTGGCCAGTCCCTATTGTCGAACCATGGAGACCGCTCGGCAACTGGGCCTGGGGGATGTCCAGCCAAGTGACGATGTGATTAATCTGCGGGTTGCCGAGTACTTTGGTGGGCGCGAAGCAGTCATTGCAACCGCCCGGGAACTCCTTTCCCGTCGGCCGGCTGCAGGAAGCAACCGGGTCATCGTCGCCCATGGCAACGTCGCTCGGGAGGCGACTCCGGTCTATCCCGGAGAAGGCGAGATGGTCATTTTCAAACCGGATGGCAAGGGGCAGTTCACCTTTGTCGGACGGATAACGCCTGATCGGTGGGCTGGGCTCAGTCAGGCCAATTGAATCGTTTCAGGTTGTTATTGGAGGAGGTAGCGGACGATTCGGTCGTTGCCGGAGTCGGATATCCAGACCTGGTTTCCCCGCACCTCGGCTCCTTCGGGGGTCGTCAACTTATAATCCCCCCGAGAGGCTTTGCCGTTGCCAAGTTGTAGCCTGAGCGTGCCGTCTGCGCCGATGAACTTGACCGAGTGTGTATTCTTGTCGGCGGCTATCAATGTACCGTCTTCCATCGTATCGAGATAACGCACACCGCGAAAACTATACTTTTCACGGCTCAGCTCGTCTTTGATG
>JAOUDB010000608.1 GCA_029859485.1 Desulfuromonadales bacterium
AGTTTAATCAGAAAGGTGGGTCTAATTCCCCGCAGCTTGCTGCGAGGTAGTTCATTGTGCTCAAAAGTGAATCATTTATAATCTTTTCGTCGTTTGTCTAAGAATAGAACCTTGTTGTATTTAAATTCAGAGCGACCGCGTTCATGCTCTAACTCCAAAACCTGATGTCCCACGGTTCTCCTCCGAACCGTGGGACATCAATTTGTATCCTAGTATTTCAGATCACGAAAGCCTTCATTCTTTGAATCGATGGCTTTCTTAGATATCACTATATGTAAAATACGAGAGCCCTCGATCTTCGGACCGGGGGCTTTTCTCATAATTCACGTCCCTGAAACAGTTTTGATAGCATGTCAGGGCCGAGATGTTGACACAATGAACATGTTTCTCTACAAAACAGGCTAATTCACAATATAAGACAAGTCCATCAATGTTCGATCAGGCAGAATAGTCTTTTTTATCTTCTCAATTAACTCATCAATCTCTTCCACGGTTATCGGCTTGAAGAGAATGTGACACCCTAGCTCATTTGCCTTTTCCATTTCGCTTTTTGAGAATAAACCAGACATTACAATCTTGTTCTTGCTTAGTCCTTTACATCCCCTATTTCTCATATGCTCAATGAATTCCAGTCCCGTCATATTTGGCATCTTATTATCAGTTAAGAGAATGTCACCACACGGATAATTATGGTCACATACGTTACCTTGAAAAGCCTGGCAGGCAGTTGGTTCGTTTGCACAAATTACCTCATGGCCTTGAAACTCTAGGTGACTTTTCAGCACTATAAGAATGTTTTCTTTATCATCGAAAACAAAAATTCGTAACTTCATAACTGACTCACAATTAAATGCTGAAAACAAACCGTCTACAAATGTAGCGTTTAATCTTATATCGATTTGACTTAATCTCAAGTATCGATGCTACTGGTGTGTCATTATCACGACTTATGAGGCAAAAAACTGCTTATTATTTATAGAGACGTTTAGGAAGCTAAAACTATGGCCCCCAAGGTTCGATCCTTGGTGGCCTTTATTGTCGGGGTGGTCGAATAGACGCAGTCATAAACAGAGTAATAAATATAGGTGGGTAAACAGATAACCCTTTGCCTCCTGAATGACATCGCCCCGTAGTCATCCCCCTCCTTTGGCTGCGGGGACTTTTTGTTGGAATGCAGGGAATGTAAGAACTTTGAATGCAGATTTAGATACGGAGACAGCTTTTCACTCTTGAGGTGTTCGGTACAATAGAGGTATGCGTTCAGTCTTCTATCCACATCTGGTCAATGGACCCTTTGGAGATCCGGCTCTCTTTGTACGTATCGCGCATCGAAGGCAGGCCCTGCTGTTTGACTGCGGTCAGTTGCAGGCTCTTAGACCTCGCGAACTCTTGAAGCTCCATGCGGTGTTCGTGACCCACGCTCATATCGATCATCTGATCGGTTTCGACCACTTGCTGCGAACTTTTCTCTATCTTGATAGGCAACTGTATATTTATGGGCCGGCGGGGCTGATTGATAAGATCAGGCAGCGCTTGGCAGGTTATACCTGGAATCTGATCGAAGGGTATCGTTTTGTACTGACAGTGCGCGAATGGGAAGCAGGAGAGGTCAGGGAATGTTCATTCCATGCTGAAAACCGTTTTGCACCAGGCTTGTTTCTCAGTTGGCCGAGTGTCGATGGCTGCTTGGTCGCGACTCCCGACTGGACGGTACGCGTGGCGTCATTGTCACATGGAAATATCGTATCTCTGGCATTTTCACTCGAGGAAACCCTGCATGTAGCGATTCACAGGGACGCATTAATTACTCATGAATATCAGCCGGGGCCCTGGCTCACTCAGTTCAAGGGCCTGGTCAGACGCGCTGCACCTGACTGTCATGAACTGGAGGTGCCATTGGTGAAAGGTGGTCTCAAGACTGTGTCGCTGGGGGTTTTGAAACAAACCATTAGCCATTGTGAAGCTGGCATGAAAGTCGTTTATGTTGCCGATGCTGCACCCACCACGGAGAATTGTCAAAAAATTATCACTCTGGCAAGGAATGCCCATCTTCTGGTCATCGAAGCGGCTTTTGCGCATGCTGACCTCGACCGTGCCAGACAGCGGCATCATTTGACGGCACGATTGTCCGGTGAATTGGGCCGT
>JAOUDB010000610.1 GCA_029859485.1 Desulfuromonadales bacterium
TCTTTGAAAAGGGCTTCGTAGTGCTGGCCGGCCATTTGTCGGGAAGAACGCTCCATGAGCGCTTCTGCAGCCGGATTGAAGAGTGTGATGCCGCCTTCCTGATCAAAGGCAATGACCGCACGGTCTATGTTCTCCAGAATCCTACTGTAGAGAGTAGAGCCGGTATCAGGTAAAGATTCACGGCTAATCATCATTGGGCATCACTCTCTAGTGAAGAGGTAAAGAAGTTGTCGAGCAGGGTGCTCATCTCGTTAATTGTTCGTGTTTGGTTGATGCTGGAGCGAAAGCTCGCCGAGTTCTCCATCCCTCGGGCATACCAGCAGAGGTGCTTGCGCATATGGCCCAGTGTTTTTTGTGGGCCGAATGTTTTCAGGCAAAGTCCCAAATGCTCTTTGGCGACGGCAAAACGCTCTTCTGTGCTCGGCTGGGTTTCCGGCTTGTCTGCGAGCAGTTCAAGAGCCTGTTGAATGATCCAGGGGTTGCCATATCCGCCACGACCGACCATGACCGCATCACATCCAGTCTGCTCAAACATGGTTTTAATACACTCTGCAGAAAAGAGGTCTCCGCTGCCAATAACCGGTACGGAGACAGCCTTTTTTAACGCTTTTATCTGTGTCCAGTCTGCGGATCCACCGAACATCTGAGAGCGTGTGCGTGGGTGCAGAGTAATGGCATCTACGCCTTCTTCAACGGCGATACGGGCAATCTCGGTAAAGTTGACAGAATCGTGGTCCCAGCCAGACCTGATTTTGACTGTCAGCGGTCGTGTTGTTGCGCGACGCACCGCAGCGACGATGCGTGCGACCTTCTCCGGTTCACGTAGAAGGGCGCTTCCTGCTCCGGAGCGGATAACCTTACGGACTGGACAACCGAGGTTGAGATCGATCAAATCACCATGTTCGTCGACCTGCTTGGTCGCTTCAGCGAGTCTTTCCGGAGTGTCTCCAAAGAGTTGCACGGCCAGTGGGTGCTCTTCCGGAGAGGACTGGAGGAGTTTGCGAGTGGCTTTCCCACTGTAGAAGAGGCCATTAGCGCTGATCATTTCAGAATAGACCAGTGCGGTGCCATGGCGCTTCATGATGAGCCTGTAAGGCAGGTCAGAGATGCCCGCCATAGGCGCAGAAAAGATGGGGTTCTTGAGTTTAAGGGAGCCAATATACATGAATTTATGCCTATTTTTTGGGCATTTTAGCATGGCGAGCCTGTAATGCAAAAGATAAATGTCGCTGCACGGAAAAAAGAAATCGCATACTGTATACAAAATCGGCTTGACACTTCAGGGGTGACTTGTTAGAACGTTATTTGGAAATGATAAAGGGTAAAGTATCACAAGCATGATCTACTCTTTGTCGGCTCTAATTATTCTTCCCGCCGCATTAATCTTTCTCTGGTGCGGGTTCAATGCACCAAATGTTGATTTGTTGGCGGGCTGATTTGTCATTTGACAGTTAGTTGTTAGGTAAACAAGGGACAGTTTTACTCTGGTGGGCCTTCTGACCCGCCACCATATCATTTCCCAAAGGAGAGAGAATTATGTCTACACTGAAAAAAGTTCTGAGTCAGAAAATTGATGCACATCGCCCCCGGATCACCAAGCTGGTCAAGCAATGCGGCGATGTCAAACTGGGTGATGTTACCATCGCTCAGGCTATCGGTGGCGCCCGCGGCGTCAAGTGCCTGGTTACCGATATCTCTTATCTCGACCCCTTCGAAGGTATTCGCTTCCGTGGCTTGACCATTCCTGAGACCTTTGATGCTCTGCCAAAAGTTCCCGGCAGTGAATATCCTTACGTTGAAGGTTTCTGGTACATGCTTTTGACTGGCGACGTTCCAACCATGGAGCAGACCCTGGAAGTTGTTGAAGACTGGAAGAATCGTTCTGAGGTTCCTCAGTATGTATTTGACGTGCTCAACGCTTTGCCAGAGGATGCACATCCCATGGCCATGTTCTCCAGCGCCGTTCTTGCCATGCAGCGCGATTCTGTGTTCGCTAAGAACTACCGTGAAGGCAAGTTCAACAAGATGACCTGCTGGGAAGACATGTACGAAGATTGTAACAACATGATGGCCAAGCTTGGTCCGATCGGCGCATACATCTACAACAAGAAGTATCGCAACAACGATCAGATTGCTGCTGATCC
>JAOUDB010000609.1 GCA_029859485.1 Desulfuromonadales bacterium
CCTACTCCAGCGGCATCCTGGTCGGTGTCTTCCTGGCTTTCTGTGCACTGGTTGTTGTTGTGCAGTTGCTGCCGACGATTATGCTCCTGGTCGGTTTCATCAAAGGCCTGGTTAAAGGAACGAACAAACAGGTCCAACGCCAAAGCAGCAAGGGCTAGTCTCTTTCGGGGTCAAGGCCCGAGGCGCAGAAAAGGAGAAAGGCATGATCGATCAAATACTCGACAACATCGTAGAAGTTCACCAAGTTTACACCCTGGTGGATTTTTACCAGTACATCAAGGGCATCGAATATCTCATCTGTATCGCATTCTTTATCGGCTTTCCAATGTTCTACAAGTACCTGAACGAGAAGCCGGGTGAGGTTGAAAAATGAGAACGCCGTCAGGCCCTCAAGGAAAAGGAGTGAGAACCATGAGCGCTAAACAGATCTTGATTACCTTGATGATGGTGTTGGCTTTCTTTGCGACGAGTTCATTGCTGCTCGCCGCTGAAATGCCGGAGCAGGTGTCCCTTGACTCCATGGTCGCTTTGTTCGATGGCGTTGAGTTTGATCACGCCATGCATACTGACCTTGGTGAGGATTGCTCCGCCTGTCACCACCACACCACAGGGACCGGCACAATTGATGAGCGTTGTGTGCGTTGTCACGCCGACAGCAATGAAGTTGCATCAGTCGGCTGCCGTGAATGCCACCTTGCCAACCCGTTCTCAGCCGAAAATATCAACAAGGAAGCGCTTGATCGCTACCAGTTCCATATTGATACCCCAGGACTTAAAGCGGCCTATCACTGGAACTGCGTTGGTTGTCATGAAGAGATGGATGGCCCGACGGATTGTCAGGATTGCCACGCCAGAACACCGGAAGGAGACGCTTTCTATCATCATGATGCGAAGGATCTCTCGGCGGCGGGAACGAGCGGACACTGAAACGGTCAGAGCTCAGAGGCTATTTATGAGCAGGCTATTTACGATAAGGAGAGTTGTTATGAGTGGAATCAGTCGACGGAGATTTCTTGCTGCGAGCCTTGCAGGATGTGCCGCCACAACCCTGGCTGGCCCGAAAAAGGCCATGGCGGCCGGATCCTTTAAAGGTTATCCGGATGGTATGGGGGTGCTGGTGGATCTGACCCGTTGCATCGGTTGCCGCAGTTGCGAGGCGGCCTGCAACAAAGAGCAGAACCTGCCTGCTCCCGGCCGGCCGTTCGATGACAAGTCGGTCTTTGAAGAAACCTTCCACGGCGGCAAGCAGAAGCGCAGACCCGATGAAAACGCCTACACCGTGGTCAATCGCTACAGCCCGGATGACAGTGATCGTCCCCTCTATCGCAAGGTGCAATGCAACCATTGCAACGAGCCCGCCTGTTTGAGCTCCTGTTTTGTCAATGCCTACACCAAGACCAAGGAAGGTGCAGTTGTCTACAACTCCAAGGTCTGTGTCGGCTGTCGCAACTGTATGGTCGCCTGCCCATTCAATATCCCGGGATACAGCTACTCCAGCGCCTTCGATCCGGTCGTCAAAAAATGCATCTTCTGCCACGAAACCAGGCTGAAGAACGGTTTGCCTCCGGCCTGCGTCGATGTTTGTCCCCAGGAGGCCCTGACCTTTGGTAAACGTAAAGATCTGATTAAGATCGGTCACCAACGCATCCAGACTCATCCCGGTCGCTACCTTGACCATCTTTACGGCGAAAAGGAACTGGGCGGAACCAGCTGGATGTACCTGTCACCGGTCGCTTTTGACGAGGTCGGTTTTGACCCGAACCCGGGCAATGAACCGATCATCAATAATGTTAAGGATTTCCTCGGTACAGTGCCGATGGTCTTGGCGATCTGGCCGGCAATGTTTACCGGTTTCCATCTTCTGGCAAAGAAGAAGGCGCACGACGAAGATAATCACGACGTCGAGAAGCAGCATGACGAGGAAGGAGGCGACCAATGAAAAGCCTGATCGAGTGGGGTGCGAAACCGGTTGATTCCCACGTCAACGAAAAAACCGACCAACAATGGTCATTGTTCCGTAAATTAATGCTCGGTCTGACTCCAGGCCAATATCTTGGTCAGGCTCTGCGTAATCCCTTCAATTGGATCCTGGCGATTATCTTCGCCATCGGTCTGCCGCTGATCGCCTATCGATTTATCTTTGG
>JAOUDB010000129.1 GCA_029859485.1 Desulfuromonadales bacterium
ATCTGCCCGGATTGCCAGGCAACCAGGCTACTGCAAAGTCCAGCAAGCAGGCCGGCACAGAAACAGATTGATAACAGGGCTCTGGTGTGTGGCATGGTTTCTCCTGAGCTATAGGGTTCAGGCTTCTTTCAGGGCATCACCTTCGTTCATGCTGCCCGTGCGGTAGCCTTGAAGGTCAAGAGCCACGTAGGTAAATCCGGCGGCTTTGAAAACGTTCAGGATTTTCTTACGCATTTGATCATCAACGATTCGCGACAGCTCGTCAAGGGCAACTTCTATGCGGGCTGTTTCATTGTGATAGCGAACGCGAAAGGTATGAAAATCATTTTCCCGCATAAATGTTTCGCAGGTATCAATCTGCTGCAGGCGCTCTGCCGTAATGCGGGTGCCGTAGGGAAAGCGTGAGGCCAGGCATGCGAAGGCTTGTTTTTCCGCTGTCGGCAGTCCGCTACGGCGGCTCAAAACACGGATGTCTTCTTTAGTCAGCTCCGCTTCGAGCAAAGGAGAGCGAACTTTAAGCTCTTTGGCCGCTTCCCGGCCTGGTCGGTAGTCATCGAGGTCATCCAAGTTCGAGCCGTCGAGGACTTCTGCATATCCGAGCTCTTTCGCTTTGAGCATGCAGATTTCAAAGAGCTCTTTCTTGCAATGGTAGCAGCGACGGGGCGGGTTGTCGGCAAAGCCTGGGATCAACAGCTCGTTGCTGTCGACAACCACCTGCTGGACCCCGAGATCCTTGGCCAGCTTTACGCTTTCGTTAAACTCGTAGCTTGGGTAGGTCGGCGAGGTGGCTGTCAGTGCAATGACACGTTCGGCGCCGAGGACGTCGCGAGCTGTCTGTAGAAGGAACGTTGAGTCGACGCCGCCTGAAAAAGCGACCACGGCCGAACCCAGTTCAGTGAGAATGTCTTTCAGCTTTTCAAATTTACTATCAATCGTCATGAGATAATTAAGGACTCCGTCTGGTGAGCCGGAGTCCTTTTCCGTGAATGAAATGTTATGTCTGGTTCTGCCAGAGGTCATAGCGGCAAAGATCTTGCTCGCGTCAGAGAGTATTTCGCGCTTTGACGATCGTCGTTGCTCGTCGCTTAAATGAAATACATGAAGCGATGGTCAAGCTCTTTTTCTACACCCATCTTCTGTGCATCGTCGCATAGATCTTTCAGCGTGACGGACTCCAGGTAGTCATTGAGACGCTTGCTTGCTTCTCTCCAGACATTCTGGGTCACGCATTCGGCTTCCATGTCACATTCTTTCTTGCAGCCTTTTCCCGATTTGATGCAGTCGACCAGGGCCATCTCACCTTCTGCCGCCATGATGATCTGGTAAACAGTGATTTCGTGTGGTTTTCGAGACAGGAAATATCCGCCCTGGGGCCCTCTGCGACTTTTTAGAAGCCCGCCACGTTTGAGGTCTTGAAAAATTTGCTCCAGGTAGCGTGGAGAGATGTTCTGACGACGGCTTATGTCCTTGATTTGCGCAGGCAAGGTGCCGGCATGGTAGGCCATGTCAAAGAGAGCTCGCAGGCCATAGCGGCTTTTAGTCGATAAGCGCATATAGTAATCTCCTTAAAAATTAGTTGGTAGAATTCTTATTAAAGTTTATTTTACTTGTCAAGAACTTAGTTGTTGTTAGGCTTTTGTAGTGTGAGGAAATGTCGTATAATAATAACACTTTTCATATGTAGTAAGGGTGTTGATTATGAATGAGCCGTCTTATGGGACAAAAGCTCCTGTTGCCTGGCGTCCTGCCGCGTTGATCAGCTGGTATGGTCCTGACGGTAAGCCTCTGGTGTTGGTAACGTCCTGGATTGCGTTGGTTGGTGGTTCCTTACCTCGTCTTCGTACGGCTTGGTGCGGTCGTTCCGATTCTGATTCGTGTTATTGGCCGGGCGGTGACTTTATCCTGAACGTACCCCATGAAAGCGACCTTGAGACGATCAGTATCATTATGGACAAAGGCAAGTTCTGTCTGCATGCGGAGGAAGAACTGAACTATTCATGTCTTTCGGGGATAGCCGCGACTGCACCTCGCTTGCTAGAGTGTGCTGTGCAGATTGAATGTGTCGGAGGGCGCCTGATAGAAACAGACTTTGATACAGAGCTTTGTGGCCACGTGGCGCGTGTGCACAGAGACGGAGTCAACCTGGATCCTTTTGAGATCCCGGATCTTTGCGCGATTTCCCCCTTGAGCCCATAGTTGAAAAGTTTTCTGCGTTTTAGGAAACGCATTGTTGCTGTCTTCCCCCCCCACACAAAAAAAAGAGAGAAAGGGCCGGCTATTGAGCCGGTTCGGATCACTGACAAACCCCGCATTCGAAAATGCGGGGTTTGCATTTGTGGTTTATCTGTAAAGAAATGATGGTAGAAATGTCTCGGAGAGCTATTCTTTCTCAAGGCTGCCAGATCTTAAGCAACGCATCAGCCATCTCGGCTGGACTGTCGGCAACGCTGACACCGCATTCGGCGAGAAACGCTTTCTTGCTGGCGGCGTCACCCTTGCCGCCGGAGATGATCGCGCCGGCATGCCCCATACGCTTACCGGCAGGTGCAGTCGCGCCGGCGATGAAGGCCGCGACCGGCTTGGTCATATGGTCGCGAACAAAGGCCGCGGCCTGCTCTTCGGCATCACCACCGATCTCGCCGATCATGATAATCGCTTCGGTCGCCGGGTCGTCCTCAAACATTTTCAAGACGTCGAGATGGCTGGTGCCGTTAACCGGATCACCGCCGATGCCGACGCAGGTGGTTTGACCGATGCCACGGGTGGTCAGCTGCCAGACCGCTTCGTAGGTCAGGGTTCCGGAGCGGGAGACAACACCGACCGGGCCCGGTTTGTGAATGTAACCGGGCATGATGCCGATCTTGCACTCGCCCGGAGTAATCACGCCTGGACAGTTGGGCCCTACCAGGCGGCAATTCTTGCCTTCCATGTATCTCTTCACCTTGACCATGTCCAGCACCGGAACCCCTTCGGTGATACAGATCACCAGCTCAATACCGGCATCAACCGCTTCCATGATCGCGTCAGCACTGCCGACTGGTGGCACGTAGACAACCGAGGCGTTGGCGCCGGTTTCTTTGACTGCGTCTTCGACCGTATTGAAAACCGGGAAACCATCGATCTTGGTGCCGCCTTTACCGGGGGTGACTCCACCAACCATCTGTGTGCCATAGTCACGGGCGCCCTGAGCATGAAAGAGACCGGTGGCACCGGTTATCCCCTGGGTGATGACCTTGGTATGTTTATTGATCAATACGCTCATTGTTGTCTCTCCTCCTTGACGGCTTTGACGATCTTTTCAGCCGCATCAGCCATGCCATCAGCACTGACAATATTCAAGCCCGATTCTGCCAGCAGCTTCTTGCCCAGATCGACGTTGGTCCCTTCGAGGCGAACAACCAAGGGGACCTTGACGCCGAATTGTTTGGCGCCTTCGATGACTCCTGTCGCAATAACATCACATTTCATGATGCCACCGAAGATGTTGACCAGAATTCCTTCAACCTTTTCGTCGGAGAGGATAATCTTGAAGGCTTCCGTAACACGCTCGATGGTCGCTCCGCCACCTACATCAAGGAAGTTCGCCGGATCACCACCATAGTGCTTGATGATATCCATGGTCGCCATCGCCAGGCCGGCGCCATTGACCATACAGCCGATGTTGCCATCAAGAGCAATGTAGGAGAGGTCGTATTGGGACGCTTCGATCTCCATCGGATCTTCTTCGTCATAATCGCGCAGGTCGCGAATCCGGAGATGGCGGAAGAGTGCGTTCTCATCAAAATTGATCTTGGCATCGAGACAGAGCAGGTTGCCTTCGCCGGTCAGGACCAAAGGGTTGATCTCAAGCAGGGAACAATCGGTTTCGACAAAAGTCTGGTACAGGTCCCTCAGCAGAGGAACCGCCTGCTTGACCTGGGCGATTTCGAAGCCGAGCTTGAAGGCCACCTTGCGGGCCTGGAAAGCCGTCAGGCCGACGACCGGATCGATTGCTTCGAAGAACAGTTTCTCCGGAGTCTTGGCGGCGACTTCCTCGATGTCCATGCCGCCTTCGGCAGAAGCCATCAGGGTGACCATGTCAGTGGCACGGTCGACCAGGAAAGAGACGTAGAATTCGTCGGCAATGTTGCATCCTTTTTCAATCAGCACACGTTTAACGAATTTGCCCTCGGGTCCGGTCTGGGGAGTCACCAGGGTCATACCGAACATGTCACGGGTAAATTGCTTGGCCTCATCGGCCGTTTTGGCGATCTTGACGCCGCCGCCCTTGCCACGCCCGCCAGCATGAATCTGGGCCTTGACTGCGTAAGGACCCTCTCCGAGGCGCTTGGCCCAATCCCGGGCCGAATTACTGTTGTAGACCACATGTCCTTCCGGAACCGGAACCCCGAAATTCCGCAGAATTGCTTTGGCCTGATATTCGTGAACATTCATGGGTGTTTACCCTCCGAAAAATGGGTTGTCGGGGGCGCTGTATACAGCGCCCTGTTTATTCCCGGCGACAGGGTCGCCTGGGTTGATTCAGCTAACGATAGAAACTCTACCACATAGCTTTCTAAACGCAGTTTAAAACACTCTTTTTGCGGGTTCATTGGCGAAAAAAATGTATACACATTAAATTTGTGACCATTCGACCAGGCTAGTGATCGTGATGATGATCGTGAGGTTTACTGCTGTGAGGTGCTACCAGGGGGGGCTGCTTTGGAGAGGTCTGTTTGCCTGGAGAGCAGACCGGACAGCTCTGCATGGCAAAAGGTTTTTCAAGACGACAGGTTTTGAGCAGCTCATCGTTGCCGAAAATTTCCATGGTCGGCCCATCTGCCATCACCAGGCCTTCGTGCAGGACGATGGTGCGATCACACAGTTCCAGGATCATGTCGAGATCATGGCTGGTGACAATGCGCGTATGATGGAAAGCCTGAAGCAGGGCGATCAATTGACGTCGGGCGTGGGGATCAAGTCCATTGGTTGGTTCATCAAGCACCAGAATCTCCGGCAGCATTGACAGAACGGTGGCGATCGCCACACGCTTTTTCTCCCCACCCGAGAGATGGTATGGGGGCTTGTTGCGTAACTCCTCAGCATCCACTCTTTCCAGCGCTTCCGTAACCCTGGCTTCGATTTCCTCGTGAGAGAGGCCCATATTCAACGGGCCAAAGGCGACATCATCGAAAACCGTGGGCATGAAAAGCTGGTCTTCCGGATCCTGAAACACCATTCCGACGGTGCGTCTGATCTCAGGTAAAGTCTCCTTCGACAGGGTGTCGTCGCCAATGATGATCTCTCCCGAGGTTGCGGCAAGATAACCATTTAGGTGAAGCAGCAAGGTTGACTTGCCTGCACCATTGGCGCCGATGATTCCTACCGATTCACCATGGTGAATCAGAAAAGAAACCTCTTGCAAAGCAACGGTTTGATCAGGGTAAACGTGCTGCAGGTTCTTGACGTGGACAATATGGTGACTCATGGCATGGTTCCTGTGAAAAGGCCGCCGAGAAATTGCGGGGCATTGAAAAGGCGCAGCAGAATGAAAAGTGTGATCCAGCCTGCCATGAACAACACTTCGGTGCGGCCGAAGTGACTTGGCCGTCGGGAAGAGTGGACTTCGCCGGTAAAACCACGGGCCAGCATCGCCATATGAATACGTTCAGCTCGTTCCCAAGTGCGCAACAGCAGGTGACCGACAAGAGAACCGAAGTGCCGGATGCCGAGGCCCCGGTTACCGAAGGTGCGTAATTGACGGGCCCTTGCAGTGCGGACGCCTTCGTCTGTAAGGACGAAGATGTAGCGGTATAGAAAGAGCAATTGTACGGCAAAGGTCTGCGGCATCTTCAACTTTTCAAGAGCTTCGCAGATTGCCGGAAAACCGGTAATCGCCACCAGGATAATCGCCGCGCTTGCCGTGAGAATAGCGCGAATCAGGATCGAGAAACAGGAGATCCAGCCGCCCCAGATATCGAGTGAGCCGATTTGCATAAGCACCTGGCGATCAAAAACCGGGTTGAAGAGACCGATCAAAAGGGCAAAGGGAATTACGATGATGATCTTGCGCAGGATATAGCCGAAAGGCAGATCACCGACCGCCATCAATACGGCAGGGTAAATCATAAAGGGCAGCATGGCCGAGATCTGGTAACGATCGAAGGAAACTACGCAGACGATAAAGCAAAGGGTTGTCAATACCTTGGCCCGGGGGTCAAGGCGGTGCACAGGAGTCTGGCGCAGGGCAAGCAGGTCAAGCTGCTTGAAATCGAGAAAGGAGCCGTCAATTGACAGCATCTTAAGCCTCTTTCCGCTGCGCTGCACTTCGTCTCTTCAAAAACACGCCGACCAGGCTACAAACGATCAGGGTCATCGCGCCGCCGAGGAGACCGGAAAGGCTGGTACCCATTCTCTCAGTAGCAGCAGAGCGAGCCTCTCCTTCTTCAGTAGGGATCGCATAATCAGGGAGGAGGGCTGTCTCTTCCTGAATTTTGGCGAGCCGCTGGTGTTCTCTGTGCTCTGCCTCTGGTAACTCGGGAGTTCCGGTGACTTTGGCAATCGACCATTCCAGTCCATCCGGGTTCTCGGAAACAAACCACGATAGCACCCCGCCGATCAGCAGGGTCGCAACCAGAAAGGTCGCCAGCAGCGATTTTATCGGTAAGTCACCAAGGGGTTTCTGCTGCAAGGTACTCTCCAGGATCTCCGGGCGAGCCTGGTAAATGAAGGAGACGACCAGCGCAGTGACCACCCCTTCGACCACGCCGATACCCAGGTGGATTGGTTGCATAAGCAGGAGGAAGGTATCAAAGGGCAACGCGGCGACGCCGGAAAGCACGGTTTGCAAGACCACGCCCAAGGAGCCGAACTGAAGGGCAACAACCGCGGCGAGAATTGATGCGGTGACCATCCGGGATTGACGTGGATCATGACCGACCAGCTTCTTGTAGATTAAGGGATAAGCAATGAAAGCGGGGAAGACCCCGAGATTGAAGATATTGCAGCCGAGAGCAAGCAACCCGCCATCGGCGAAAAAGAGCGCCTGAATCATCAGCACCGAGGCGATGGTCAGGTATGCGGCAGAGGGACCGAGCAAGATGGCCAGCAGGAGACCGCCGCCGAGATGGCCACTTGATCCGGTTGCCGGGATGGTGAAATTGATCATCTGCGCAGCGAAAACGAAGGCCCCAAGCACACCCATAAGCGGCACCTTGCGATC
>JAOUDB010000130.1 GCA_029859485.1 Desulfuromonadales bacterium
GTGTTGGCAACAACCTCGGCAGTCGCACCTGGATAGGTCGTGGTGACCTGTACGGTTGGCGGTGCAACATCGGGGTACTGGGCAACCGGAGTCGCTTTCATGGACACGAGCCCGCCCAGGAGGATGATAATTGAGATGACCGCTGCTAAGACGGGCCTATTGATAAAAAAACTTGCCATGATGGGCCCTGTCTATTTTTTTGCCACAGGTGCGGCTGTTTTTGTGGATTCGGACTTTTCAGGTGCCAGCTTGGCATCGGTGACCTTTACCGGTGCTCCGGGTGCCAGGCGCTGGAAACCATCGGTGACGACCTGCTCGCCGGGTTTCAGCCCCTTCTCGATGATCCAGTCCTGGCCGACCCAGTCGCCAACGATGACCGGACGAACCTCTGCAGTTCCCTGGCTGCTGACAACGAAGACGACATGGCCGTTGGACGATTGCTGAACGGCCCGCTGTGGTACTAACAGCGCGTTCGGACGCGTTGATCCAGAGATAATTGCCTCGACGAACATACCGGGTTGCAGTTTGGCTTCCGGGTTGGGCAGTTCGGCACGCACCAGGAAGGTGCCGGTATCGGTGTTGAACGATGGATCGACAAAGTTGAGCTTGCCACTATGTGGATACTTCTCGCCATCGGAAAGCTTCAGGCCGACATGGTATTCCCGGTTGGGTGGAGGTACCATCAGTCCAGCGGCTTCCTGTTGCCGGTAGGAAGCCATCTGGTTCTGCGAAACGCTAAAGTTGACCCAGATCGGATCGATCTGGGCCACGTAGCTTAAGTGGCCTCCCGGACCAGCGGTCAGGTAGGTCCCTTCACGAACCAAGGCCTGGCCGGTGACCCCGGTCACCGGCGCCTTGATCACGGTGTAGCTGAGGTTGAGTTCCGCCGTGTCGAGACGAGCTTGGGCTGAATGGACAGCCGCTTCGGCCGAGTGGGCCGAACCGATAGCGTTGTCGAGGTCGCTCTTGCTGGCGGCGTCGAGTTCAGCCAGCGGCTTGATGCGGTTCAGATTAGCCTGTGCCGTCCAGAGCTGTGCCTTAGTATTAGCCAAAGCGCCACGCGCCGCCTCGACCTGAGCGATAAAAGGTTTCTGATCCATCAGGAACAGTGTTTGCCCTTGTTTGGCCACGTCCCCTTCCCGGTACAGAATCTTTTCGAGAAAGCCGTTGACCCGAGCCATGATTTCAACCTGATGGGAGCTTTCCACCTGGGCGACGAAGGACACCTTCACCGGTACGGTCTGTGGCTCGACTTGGACGGCCTGTACTGCGACCGGAGCTTGCGGAGCTTTGACTTCCTCCTTGTTGCAGGCCGTCAGGGTCAGTGCAGCAAGGGCAATAAGCCCCAGGGAGAAGCTTACCGGAAGATGCTTGAAGAGATTTTTTTTTCTGTTCATTTCGGTGAACTCCTGTCGAAACATTGTATATTTCTTCGACCTTTGTTTTAGGAAAGGGATTTAATATGTAAAAAATAATTCTGTGGATTAATTAATTCCAATACCAGCAATGATTAGGGCCACTACGATTCCTCTCTCCCAAACGTGGCATTATGGGAAGCAAGCCTAAGCCAGTGCTGGTACGGAGAGTTACAGCAAGGACCAATTTGCTGGCAAAAACCAGAAAAAACCTCTAGCCCATGTCCTGTTAATGTCTTTCGACGCTCTGCAGAATAGAAGTTCAGATGGCAGATTGAGTGTAGTAATTGGCGACGTGGCCAATCGCCGGGATGTAGGCGCTGTCCCCTCTTGCAGTTCTCCATTCATGCCCTCTTCCAGGAAATATATGGGCTTTGAGCAAACCTTGTATTTGAACTTGTTGATTATTTCTGTTTTACTTGCTCAATAACTGACGGGCTCACCACTAAAATGAAATGAGTGTGCAAACATACAGAACAGAGTTGCCTCATCCAATATACCAAGGGTTCCAACAATATCAATAATTACGCAGGCCTAAAATAATAGCGACCAACGTGAAAGAAAACTGAATACCTGGCTGCTTGAAGATATTCGTCACACTGTCCTATAAACGATAAATACGGAGTTCCCATGCCCTGGAGAGACACCCAAAGTTCACGTCTGCATCGCCTTTTCTTCGAAGGGTTTTCAGCGATGGATATTGCCGAGCCGCTGGTTTCATTTGATGAAAACGCTCAAGTGGCAGACGTTCATCAGTTCATGCAAAAGAAACGATTCGATCTCGTTGGCGTACGCAGAAACGGACTGGTTGAAGGGTATGTGCGACACGAGGATCTGACATCCGGGGTCTGTGGCGACCATTTCTGTCCTTTTACCCCAGATGATGATCTTGTTCCTGACACCGCCAACCTGATCGATGTGGTCAAGTCTCTGTCGATCAACCAGCAGTGCTTTGTGACTATCCTTGATCATGTCGGCGCAATCATCACCCTGACCGACTTGGAAAAACCTCCAATGCGCATGTTCCTTTTCGGCATGATCACTATCATCGAAATGACCATGACAGAGGTCTTGCGTCAGCGGTATCCCGGTGACTCCTGGCAGGAGTTCCTTTCCGAAAAACGGGTTGATGTCGCCAGGAAACTTCAGGAGGAGAGAAACCGCAGGGGGCATCAGGTTGAGCTGGTCGACTGCCTGCAGTTTGGCGACAAGGGCTGGATCATCACTTACGACGAACAGTTGAGAGAGTCACTGGGACACAAGTCTCGAAGAGAAACCCGCACTGCAGTGAAGGAGTTTGAAACCTTGCGCAACAACCTGGCACACACCCAGGAAATTATTCCGAGCGGCTGGCAACGCATTGTCATCGCCTGCAGTCGTTGGGAAAGTAACCTGGACAAAACGGTAGAGGATTATCACTTCGGACAAAAGGCGAACACGAAATGAGCTTGTTGAATGAGCTTGAAAAAGAACTGCGGCTGCGCGAAACAGGCTGGTGGGGTCGTCTCAGTGAAACAATCCCGGAGCTGGCCCTTTTGTCTGGCACCCTGCAGCCACCAGAATATCATGGCGAAGGTGATGTTGCCGTTCACACCCGGCTGGCGATTGAACTCTGCCCTGCTGATTGTGATCCCGACCTGCTCTGGGTCGCCCTGCTTCATGATATCGGCAAGCCAGCAACAACAGAGAAGAACGCACAAGGACGCATTACCGCCCATGGTCACGCCAACCTCGGGGCTGATATGGCTGGCGGGATTCTTGCTAGACTTGAAATGCCAACCCAGCGCATTGCACGGATTCGCTGGGTTATCCGCCATCATATTTTCCATCATTCCTGGCAACTACAAAAGGCCGAGGATCTCAGCAAAAGGCAACGAGCATATCTGGTTGACCCGAATTTTTCTTTACTGCTGGAATTTCTACGCATTGATTCCCTGGCATCTCAAGACAACCCTGCCGGCATGCAGGCCTACGAATTTTACAAAAAACTGTACCATGCGGAAACCACTTAGGACCCTTGGGATTTATCCTGGAGAGGTCTCTCTCCCCCGTGTTGAGGACGCCCTCACAAAAAAAGCTCCCCGGTTTCCCGGAGAGCTTTTTTCTGTTCATAATCTGGATGATCAGGCGTTACATCATGCCGCCCATACCACCCATACCACCCATGCCGCCCATGCCGCCCATATCTGGCATACCAGCGCCACCTTCAGGCGCCGGCTTATCAGCGATACAAGCTTCAGTGGTCAGCATCAGACCGGATACGGAAGCAGCGTTCTGTAGAGCAGAGCGAACCACCTTGGTCGGATCGATGATACCGGCCTTGACCAGGTCAACGTACTCATCGGTGGCAGCATTGAAGCCGGTGGATCCTTTGCTGTTCTTGACTTCGTTGACCACGATAGAGCCTTCCTGGCCAGCGTTGGCAGCGATCTGACGGAGAGGCTCTTCGAGAGCGCGCTTGACGATGTTGACGCCAAACTCCTGCTCACCGGTAACTTCAACCTTGGCAACTGCTTCGATAGCACGAATCAGAGCAACACCGCCTCCAGGGACGATACCTTCTTCAACGGCTGCGCGGGTTGCGTGCAGCGCGTCTTCAACGCGGGCTTTCTTTTCTTTCATCTCAGTCTCGGTCGCAGCACCAACTTTGACAACTGCAACGCCGCCGATCAGCTTGGCGAGACGCTCCTGCAGTTTTTCTCGATCGTAGTCACTGCTGGTCTCTTCGACCTGGGCACGAATCATCTTGACGCGGCCAGCGATATCCGCCTCGGAACCAGCACCGTCGATAATCGTAGTGTTGTCTTTGTCGATGACGATGCGCTTTGCAGTGCCGAGCATATCAAGAGTAGCAGTTTCCAGCTTGAAGCCGACTTCTTCTGAGATCACGCGACCACCGGTGAGGATAGCAAGATCTTCGAGCATCGCCTTGCGACGGTCACCGAAGCCAGGAGCCTTAACAGCAGCAATGTTAAGCGTGCCGCGCAGCTTGTTAACAACCAGAGTAGCCAGAGCTTCGCCATCAACGTCTTCAGCGATAATGAAGAGCGGACGGCCTTGCTTGGCAACCGGCTCGAGAATCGGCAGCAGGTCGCGCATGTTGCTGATTTTCTTGTCGTGGATCAGGATCAGAGCATCTTCCATAACCGTTTCCATACGCTCTGGATCGGTGACGAAGTAAGGGGAGAGGTAACCGCGGTCGAACTGCATACCTTCAACAGTCTCGAGAGAGGTTTCCATCGCTTTGGCTTCCTCAACCGTGATAACGCCTTCTTTGCCGACTTTCTCCATCGCTTCGGCGATGATGTTACCGATCGTCTCGTCGGAGTTGGCTGAGATGGTGCCAACCTGGGCAATCTCTGTGTGGTCTTTAACCGGCTTGGAAAGCTTCTGCAGTGACTCAACAGCAGAAGCGACCGCCTTGTCTATGCCACGCTTGATTTCCATCGGGTTGTGGCCAGCAGTTACGAGCTTAACACCTTCACGGTAGATGGCCTGGGCCAGAACCGTAGCGGTGGTGGTGCCGTCACCAGCAACGTCAGAGGTCTTGGAAGCAACTTCCTTGACCAACTGCGCGCCCATGTTCTCGAAGTTGCCTTCCAACTCAATCTCTTTAGCAACGGTGACGCCGTCCTTGGTGATCAACGGAGCGCCAAAGCTCTTTGCGATAACGACGTTGCGGCCCTTGGGGCCGAGGGTGACTTTTACTGCGTTGGCAAGGGCGTTGACCCCTTCCAGAATTGATGCGCGGGCTTCTTGTCCGAATTTAATCTCTTTTCCAGCCATGTCTATGTATCCTCCGTAATCAGTCTTGGGTAATGTGTTTTATTCAACGACGCCGAGGACATCGTCCTCGCGCATCATCAGATATTCTTTGCCTTCGATCTTGATTTCGGTGCCCGAGTACTTGCCGAACAGCACCTTGTCGCCAACTTTGACGTCAAGAGGCAAAACCTTGCCGTCTTCAGTCACTTTACCTTTACCAACAGCAATGACGTCGCCCTGCATAGGCTTTTCTTTGGCGGAATCGGGGATGATGATACCGGAAGCCGTCGTGGTCTCCTCCTCGAGGCGTTCTACGATAATCCGGTCATGCAAAGGTCTGATGTTCATAACTTGTTTTCTCCTTTCTTGAGACAATCCGGGATATTAATCCACTTGATAAATAATAAGATCTGTACCGCGATAACTATGTTGGCACTCGCAGTCAAAGAGTGCCAAAAGCAGGCCTAAATATAATCAGCCTCCTGAGATTGTCAAGGTCTTTTCAGAAAAAAATAAAGAATAAAAGGGAATCGTCTGTCGAGTGACTGACGGCAGTGAATTAAACAGGCCAAGTTAGCGAAATAATTAATTGCGAAGAACCGTGAGAAGTTCACTTGAGAGGTTCGCAGCGATCTCTTCAGCGACCTTAGCTCGTTCAACATCAATTGTTGAGCGGTCATGTTCAAAAAAGAGTCTGGCCGGGTACTCATATCTAAAAGCCGGCAACTCTTGTTTGGGTCTGTGATAAGACAAACGAGCCTTGGTGCGCAGGTCTGTCGAGCAGCAGCCTGAGTCTTCGACGTATCCGTAAATTTCCCCGGTTACATATTGACGAACTGCCAGCCACTCGGGGTCAACACGCTGCAAATCTTCCTTAAGGATGACAAACTGAAGTCCGAGGTCTTCTCCCCCCTGGTTAAGCAGATCAACAAACTGGTCAAAGAACATGGCATTGAAATCATTGGGCACCATAACCGCGGCAAAGGGAATCACATAGATGACTCCTGGCTCCGGCACCAAATCAGGCAACAGTTGCGGCAGCGACGCAGGAAAGGTCCTCCTGGCAGGTTCGGGTATCGAGGCAACGAGAAGTTCATCCGTGGGCTCAGGGGGCGTTGCAGCAGGGGAGGGTCGCACAGCAGGAATTCCTGGAGGACGAAGCGACTGGGGAATGTCGGGCTGAGAAATCATTGAAGCAACGGTATTCTCACCTAAAAAAGCGAGGATTTCCGTATCAAGCAAAGGTTTTTCGACGTCGTCATCAAGAACGGAGTCGGCTTCTGTCAAAGAACCCTCGGGAGAGAAGTCTTTCGTCCTCCCAGCTTCTTCAACAATGTCCTGCTCTTGCTCAGCGATCACGGTGGGAACGACCGAGGCGATTGGAGCTGGCTCAGGTTCAAGAACAATGGTTTCCACAAAAGGGGTCTTATCTTCAAACGCCTCCCGTATTACCGGAACAACAGGTTCCTCTCCTGTTTTACCAACCAGGCTAGGAGGCGCTTTAGAAGGCTCTGTTAGTTCAACAGGCTCAAGCGCAGTTTCTTCCTGCGGCAGAGCTGCCAATTCCGGTTCTTCGGGAACCTGCTCCGAGATAACTTCATCGAGCTCAGGGACGGGTCGTTCAGTGACTTCCGGAGCAACGGGAGCAGCAAGGGCTTGAGTGAGCTCTTCCTGCGGCATCGCTTGAGCCTCTACAGCAACTGGAGATTGCGGAACAGCAGGAGGTTCAATAACGGCCAGGTCCTCCGGCAGCGTAGCCTCAGCGGCAACTGGTGGCAACAAGGGTACGGACGGCTCAAATGGCTCTGCCGGCGGGGAGGCTATCTCAGGGACCTCAATGGGGTTGACGACAGTGGGACCTGCAGGTTCAGAAGGGTTTGTTCTCTCCGCGGGAAGTTCAGGAGCGGTAACAGCGATGACCTCTGTAGACGGAACCACGGGCGGTTGTCCCGGTTGCGGGACGGCCGGTAAAGGCTTGAGGACAACAGCCGTCGGGGCTAGAGGTTCAGGAGGATC